>NZ_JBRRDR010000022.1:0-65532 GCF_056759755.1 Stenotrophomonas sp. STEN046 | reverse complement strand
GCCGCGCGCGCCGGGGGTGCTGCGGCGGGACTCCTCTGGGCCGTGGGACGGCGCGGTGGGCTGCCGGGCGGGCCCCCGGTTCTTGCTCCACACCAAGCGCTCGCCTGGCGCCCGGCCGCCCCCCCCCACTACCGGATGCGGGCGCTACTGCAGGGTCGGAGCCGGGCCGACGTCCATGCCGTCGTAGTCTTCCACACCCATCTGCGCGGCCAGTGCGCTCAGTTCCTGGTTGCGCGCGTCCAGCGACGTTTCATCGTGCACTTCCACCCGCTCCACGTGCAGCACGTGGAACGGCGCATCGCCCTCTTCGGGCTCCTGCTCGAACATCTCCACCAGCACATAGCCCTGTGCCTGCAGGTGGGTGGCCAGTGCCTGCAGCGGTTCGGCGGTGGAATGCACGAAGAAGTACCCCCACAGCAGCGGTGCCTTCAGGTCCCAATCGGTGTTTTCGCGCAGGTTGGCGAACAGGTTACGGGTGTCTTCGAGGTCCATGCGATATCCAGTTTGCAGAGGGTTACTTGTCGCAGCCCTGCAGCTTCAGGGTCTGGCCCTGGCGCAGGCTGTAGCCGGGGGCCTTCAGGCCATTGGCGCGGGCCAGTATCGGCACATCGCACTGGAACTTGGCCGCGATGCGGCCCAGGGTCTCGCCCTTGCCGACCTTGTAGCTGCGGGCCGGCTTGGCACGTGGCGCCGGCGCAGCGCGCGGCGTGGCAACCGGCGCGGCGGGCGTGGTCGCCACGCTGCTGGCAGCAGTCGGATCGACCACCGGCACGACCCCGCCCACGGCCACGCTGCCGGTGTAGCTGGCGGCGCTGGGGCGTACGATCGCGGCGTTGAGATCGGCCGTGATCAGGGTGCGCGCCAGGTCCGCACGCGGCCCACTGACGCAGTTGCGCGTGTACAGGCCGGCGATGCGGTTGGTGGCGTTGATCAGGGTGCCTGCCGGAATCCAGCCATCGGCCTCATAGCGTGGGTTGAGGTTGCGCAGTGCGCGCATGTAGCCATCGCGGGTGCCATGGCTGCCCAGGCAGATGGTCAGTTCATAGATCGTGGTGGATCGTGCCAGGCGGATGGTGGCCGGCTGCGCGTTGATCTTCGGGAATTCCACGCCGTACTGCTGTGGGTGCAGGAAGATCCAGGACGCGGCGATCACCATCGGCACGTAGTCCTTGGTCTCACCGGGGAACTGGTTGTAGACGCTGTCCACCCAGAAGCTCTGCCCCGGGTACTGCTTGTAGACGCGCGCTGCGCGGCCTTCGCCGCCGTTGTAACCGGCCAGCGACAGTTCAACGTTGTTGTTGAGCTCGCGCATGCGCTCGTTGAGGTAGGTGGCACTGGCTTCTGCAGCACTGCGTGCATCGAAGCGGGTGTCGAAACCGGTGCCATCCGGGCCCAGCCCGAAGCGGCGGCCGGTGGCCGGCATGAACTGCATCAGGCCGGCGGCGCCGGCACGCGAGGACGCATGCACGCGGCCATTGGATTCCTTGGCCATGATGCCGAACAGCAATGCCTCGGGCAGGCCGCGCTTTTCCCACTCCGGCCACATCACCGCGCGCAGGTTCTGGTAGTTCTCGTAGGTGGTCATCAGCGCCGGGCGCATGTCGGTCAGCCAGCGGCGGATACCGGCCTGTACCGCCGGGTTGTACTCCACCATGCTGTCGAAGGCATGCCGCTTGTCGTTGAGCAGCGCCGCCGCCCGGGCCGCTTCGGGCACATCGGCCGCCAGCGGACCGACGTGGTCCGGGTCGGCCTCCAGCCGGTCACCGGCCTCGTCGGCCACGGCATCGTCACTGGCAGCATCGGCGTCATGCTTCAGCAGGCGCTTGTAGGTGGCCAGCAGGGTGCCCATCTGGCAGCCCTTCTGCTTCACGCATTCGCTGAGGACATCTTCCATGTCCTCCAGCGCGGCGTCGGCCTCGTTGCTGCCCTTGGGGTCGGCGTTGGCCACCAGCAGCAAGGCATCGCTGTAGCGCTTTTCGGCAGCGGTCATGCGCTGCTGGAGCGCATCCACCTTCACCTTGTCCCGGGCCGAAACCCGCTGTGCATGGGCGTCGGGCGCCAGGGAAACCAGGCCGGCCAGGGCCAGCAGCGGCCAGGTGCGGGAAATCAGGACAGGAACGGGCATTGGTGGCACTGTGTGTGAAACAGGCAGGCAGAGTAGCGGCGCCGCCAAGGTCGGGGCAAGCCGAGCGTCGGCCCGCCACCTTCGGCGGTTAACATTGGGCGTATTCACCACAAGGGCTGGACCATGGATCCGATTCTGCTCGGCAAAGGCATCACCGATGATGTGGCTGTCACCCTGCTGCCGAAACTGGGCAACCGTCACGGCCTGGTGGCCGGCGCCACCGGCACCGGCAAGACCGTGACCCTGATGACCCTGGCCGAGGGCTTTTCCCGGATCGGGGTGCCGGTGTTTCTGGCCGATGTGAAGGGCGATGTCTCCGGCCTGGCCGTGCCCGGCACCGGTGCGGACAGCCTGCTCAAGCGCGCCGCCGAGATCGGCGTGGCCGACTACGCGCCCGCCGCCAGCCCCACCGTGTTCTGGGACCTGTACGGCAAGCTCGGCCATCCGGTGCGCACCACCGTGAGCGAGATGGGCCCCACCCTGCTGGCGCGCATCCTGGAATTGAACGACACCCAGTCCGGCGTGCTCGACATCGTGTTCAAGCTGGCCGACGACCGCGGCCTGCTGCTGCTGGACATGGACGACCTGCGCGCCCTGCTGGGCCTGGTGGCCGAAGAGCGCAAGGACATCTCCACGGAGTACGGCCTGGTCAGCGCGCAGTCGGTGGCCGCCATCCAGCGTTCGCTGCTGCGGCTGTCACAGGACGGTGGCGAGCACTTCTTCGGCGAGCCAGCACTTGAGCTGGCCGACATCATGCGCGTCAACCATGACGGCCGCGGCGTCATCGGCATCCTCGCCGCCGACCAGCTGGTGCTCAAGCCCAAGCTGTATTCCACCTTCCTGCTGTGGCTGCTGTCGGAGCTGTTCGAGCAGCTGCCGGAAGTGGGCGACCTGGACAAGCCGAAGCTGGTCTTCATCTTCGATGAGGCGCACCTGCTGTTCGACGATGCGCCGCCAGCACTGGTACAGCGCATCGAGCAGGTGGTGCGGCTGATCCGTTCCAAGGGCGTGGGCGTGTACTTCTGCTCGCAGTTCCCCGACGACGTACCGGCCAACATCCTTGGCCAGCTGGGCAACCGCGTGCAGCACGCGCTGCGTGCGTTCACCCCGCGTGACCAGAAGGCGGTGAAGACCGCGGCCGAGACCTTCGTGCCCAACCCCAAGCTGGACGTGGTGAAGGTGCTCAGCCAGCTCGGTACCGGCGAAGCGCTGGTGTCGACCCTGCAGGACAAGGGCGTGCCGATGCCGGTGCAGCAGACGATGATCGCACCGCCCCGCTGCCGCATGGGGCCGGTGACCGACGCCGAGCGTGCGCAGGTGCGTGCCGGCAGCCCGGTCGGCACCCGCTACGACACCGCGGTCAACCGCGAATCGGCCGCCGAGTTGCTGGCCCAGCGTGCGCAGAAGGCCGTGGAGAAAGCCGAGGCGCCGGCCGCGCGCAGCCGTGAGCAGGACGAGGCGCAGGAGGGTGGCTTCGGGCAGTCGATCAAGGACGCCATTTTCGGCACCAAACGCCGCCAGGGCATGATCGAGACCATGGCCAAGCAGACCACCCGCACGGTCGGCACCAAGCTGGGCAACCAGATCGTGCGCGGCATCCTGGGTGGCATCTTCGGCGGCAAGCGCTGAGTTCCCGCAGCAGTCATGCGCGGCATGCCGTTCCGGGCCTGCCGCGCGCATTCCACCTGATGCTCCACCCTGATCGAGAAGAAGTCGCATCACATGTCGCGTTGGCGTCCCCCTGCTGAAAAGAGCACCGCACTGATCACGGCCGCTGGCCATGCCCGCCTGAAGGCCGAACTGGATGACCTCTGGCGCGTACGCAGACCCGAAGTGGTGAAAGCGCTGGCCGCTGCGGCAGCGGAGGGCGATCGTTCGGAGAACGCCGAATACACCTATCGCAAGAAGCAGCTGGGCGAGATCGATCGCCGCGTACGCTACCTGACCAAGCGCCTGGAATCACTGCGGGTCGTCGACACCACGCCCACCGACCCGCAGGCCGTGTTCTTCGGGGCCTGGGTGGAGCTGGAGAACGTGGACAGCGGGCAGACCAGCCGTTACCGCATCGTCGGCCCGGATGAAACCGATGCGGGACTGGGCTGGATCAGCATCGATTCGCCATTGGCGCGGGCGCTGCTGAAGAAGCGCCTGGACGATGAGTTCTCGGTGGAGCTGCCGAGCGGTGCGCACACCTTTGCGGTGATCGGCGTGGAATACACCGCATGACGCCGGAACGAAGCCGACCAGTAGAGGTCGACTGTCAGTCGACTACCGCGCGCCAGCGCGGCACAAGCATCCGCAGCCGGATACTGCGTGCGGCGACAGCTTCATCGCAGTTGATGGGTTTCCGAAGCCATTGATCAGGGGTGCTGGCGCCTGAGCCAAAGGCAGTCGACTGACAGTCGACTTTACAGGGCTGCCTGCAGCACCGATGGATACTCGCGCCCGCCACGCAGCGGGCGGAAATAATCGGTATCTGCGAAGAAACCGGCATCCTGCACCGCATGCCAGCCGGGAATGCCTGCCAGCGGCAGCGGGCGTAGCTGCAAGGGATCGGTCAGCACCCTGCCCTCGTTGATGGCCCGCGCGACGGCATCGATACAGTCGGCATCGGCATCACCCTGCACCACCACGCACTTGCCGACCAGCCGACGGCCAGGCAGCAGCGCCTGCTCCATCAGCGCATGACCGAATACCGCGGCGATGACGATGTCACCGTTCTGCCAGCGCGCCGGTTCAAACAACACGCGCCAGTCATGCGCGTCCCACGCAGCCAGCGACCGGTCATCGCGCACACGCACGATCACGCCGGTCTCATCGAACTGGGTCAGCGCGGCCTGCGCGCGGCTGCGCTGTCGCGCGGGCATCGCCTCGATGTGCCTGCACTGCTGCGTGTTGAGCGCGTACTTGATGCGCGGGTAGCGCGCCCACACGAGGGCGTTGAACAGGTCGTGCCAATTGTCGGCGCGGGTGGCGATGCGCCCCTGCGCGATGCGTGTTTCGTAATGCAGGCCATCTGCGAGCAAGGCGGCGTCCTGTTCGACCAGATGCTTGCCGCAGAGCGCCAGGCGCTCATTGAGCGCGGCAATGCCCGGCCATCCGGGCGCGGCCAGCAGATCATGGAAATCAGCCAGATCGGCGAACACCGGGTGTGCGAAGACACCCGGGGCGACCGTTGCACGCGCCGGCGGCACGAAGCGACGAGGGCCGCCAGCGTTGCCGGCAGCGGCCATCGTCACGGTCACAGCATCTTGAGGTCGAAGGCCGCGCGCGTGGTCGGCGGCAATGCGTCGCCGTACAGGTCGTGCTCGTCGCTCTCGGTGATTTCCACGTCGACGAACTCACCGACGCGCAGCGCCACCTGGTCGGCATTCTGGATGTGCACCAAGCCATCGATCTCCGGTGCGTCAGCCTTGGAACGGGCCACGGCGATATCGCCTTCGATGGCATCGACCAGGCACTGCTGCACGGTGCCGATCTTGGCCTCCAGGCGCGCGGCGGAAATCTGCGCCTGCTTCTCCATGAAGCGGGCCAGACGCTCCTGCTTCACTTCCTCCGGAACCGCATCGGGCAGATCGTTGGCGGTCGCCCCCTCAACTGGCGAATAGGCGAACGCGCCCACGCGGTCCAGCTGCGCTTCGTCGAGGAACGACAACAACTCTTCGAACTCGGCCTCGGTCTCACCCGGGAAGCCGACGATGAAGGTCGAACGCACGGTGATGTCCGGCGCGATGCGGCGCCAGTTCTGCACGCGCTCCAGGGTCTTCTCGACCGCACCCGGGCGCTTCATCAGCCGCAGGATGCGCGGACTGGCGTGCTGGAACGGGATATCCAGGTACGGCAGGATGCGGTTCTCGGCCATCAGCGGCACCACTTCATCCACGTGCGGATACGGGTAGACGTAGTGCATGCGCACCCATGCATCCAGCTCGGACAGGCCTTCGCACAGTGCCTTCAGGCGGGTCTGGTAAGACTTGTCACGCCACATCTTCTCGGCGTACTTCACGTCCACACCGTAGGCCGAGGTGTCCTGCGATACCACCAGCAGTTCGCGCACGCCGCCGCGCACCAGACGCTCGGCCTCACGCAGCACCTCGTCAACCGGGCGCGAGACCAGCTTGCCGCGCATCGACGGAATGATGCAGAAGCTGCACTTGTGGTTGCAGCCTTCGGAAATTTTCAGGTAGGCGTAATGGCGCGGGGTCAGCTTGATGCCGTAGTCGGGCACCAGGTCCACGAAGGGGTCGTGCTTGGGCGGCAGCGCCGCGTGCACGGCCTCCATCACGCTCTGATAGTCCTGCGGGCCGGACACCGCCAGCACGTTCGGGTACGCCTCGCGGATCTGCTCCGGGCGCTTGCCCAGGCAGCCGGTGACGATGACCTTGCCGTTCTGGTTCATCGCCTCGCCAATGGCATCCAGCGATTCGGTCACGGCCGAATCGATGAAGCCACAGGTATTGACGACCACCACATCGGCCGAATCGTAGGACGGGACGATGTCGTAGCCTTCCGAGCGCAGCTGGGTAAGGATGCGTTCGGAATCGACGAGGGCCTTCGGGCAGCCAAGGCTGACGAAGCCGACTTTGGGGTTCAGCTGGGACATGGAAATCGCGGGACTCTGGGGGCCTGGGCCCCTGCCGGCATGGCAGGGGGACCTGGGGGCCGGGGCCTGAAAGGGCGCCAGTATACCGGGGTTGGGGCTGGCGCCCTGAATCACCGCTTCCGCTTCCCGATTCCGGTACCTGCACGGACAGTAGCCGGTCACGTACGGCACCTGCGGTCGACGGAGGGCCACCGCGTGAAGGCCAGGCAACCTCAGGCAGCCGCAGCTGCCACCGCTTGCGCCTCGTCCATCTCCGTCGCCTCGAACCTGTACAGCGCGCCGAATTTCAAGGCATAGGCATCCAGCGGCGACACCGGAATGACCATCTGCGGCAGGATGCTGTCAGCCTCCGGCCGGAAATGCAGATTGACCACCCCCGGCTGCTCCACTGCACGGGTAAGCAGGACAAGACGTGCGTTGAACTTCATGTTGAATCTCCAAAAAAAGGGCCGCATCCACCGGCGGCCCGGACGGTTTTCCTGCAAGGCGCCCGCCGCGAACGGCAGGCGCCGGGGTCACCACACGCCCATCCGCACGCGCAGGCGTCCGGATTCGTCATAGACACGCCAGTTGCCATCGCTGTACTCGGTACGACGGCCGCCGCCGGGGGCACTGACACTGAAGGCATCGGCCACCACATCGAAGCGCGAGACCTGACCGCTGGAGGCCAGCTGCACGCCTCCGACGCGGCCGTCGGCACGGACGTTGACCGACCATTGCGCGGACGACTCGGTGCCACCGGCCGACCAGGTGGGCGGCGCGGTTGCCGCCGCATCCACCTGGCTCAGCATTGGACGGAACAGCCAGAAATAGGGCGTGTCTCCACCGGTACCGATCACGATCACGCGGAAGCGAGCGAAGGACGCTGTGGCGGGCGCCTTGGTGATCAGGAACGTCCGCGTCAAGCGGTCGAGCGTGATCGGCGTTCCGGTATCGCTCCTCACGCCAGGGCTGTGCACCAGCCCCAGGTGGTTGCCCGCCGCATCGAAGAACGTCATCTCCAGCTTGACTTCCACGCGATGGGTGTTGATCCACGCGGACGCGCAATAGGTCTTGCCGCCTTCGATGGCGATGTCGTACTCGGTTCCCCACCACGCAGTTTCACCTGCCGCGACGACGCCAGGTGTCACCGCGCCCAGCCCGAAGATCCCCTTCGGATGCCAGCTGTCATCACCGGTGGGATTGCCCAGCTCGGACCACCGTGCGTTCGGATTGCTTCCCCAGCCCCACCCCGAGCGCTGCCAGAAGGGGAAGGTGGTATTCATCAACAGGTTGCCGCCGGTACCGAGGTTCTTGACCTGCGCCTGCATGCTGGTCACCACAGCGGCGTCCGCCTTGCCACCCAGTGAGGCCTGCACCCCGTCCACCCGCCCGGACAGTGCGGTCAGCTGCGTACCCTGCTGGCTGACCTGGCTCTTCAGCTGCGAGAAGCCGCTGGCCGAGACGTCGCCCACCTGGGTCTTGAGCTGGGTCAGGTCCCGTGCCGTGGTGTCCAGCTTGCTGCCCTGCTGGCTCACCGAGGTGCTCAGTCCGCTGATCGCCGAGGCATTGGCATCATTGGCCAGCTGGTCGGTGATGTCGTAGACCTGCACACTGTCCACCCGCACCTGGCCGTTGTCGGGGTGAACATAGAGGTTCAACCGCCAGGCATCGATGCCGCTGTTGAAGGCATCGAAGTCGAACGATCGGGTTTCGAACGCTTCCACTGCGAATACGGCACGCAGATCCTGATACGACTGCTGGCCGGCCGCGTTCTTGCGATACATCCGCACCAGCAGGTTGTTGGCGCCGCCGGCACCACAGGCGCGAACGATCACCCGCAGCCGACGGGCGCCGTTGATCGGCACCCATTTGCCGCCGTTGGCCTGCAGGGTCGGATTCACGCTCGTGTAGCGGTTGAGCAGGACGCCTGGACGCCCATCGCCATTGACCGAGCTCCAGACCGCGCCGTTGGCCGCCGCCGATGCCGTCCAGCCACCCAGCCCCTCGGCGAAGTCGGGATTGGGCAGCAGGCCGCTGCCGGTGTTGAGCACACCCTTCAGGCCACTGGACAGGTCGGTGACCTGCTGTGCCTGCGCATCGATCTTCGTACCCTGCTGGTCCACCTTCGTGGTCAGCGCGGTCACTGCGGTTGCCGTGGCAGCAGCGCTCTGCTGTGCGGCGTAGGCATCGGTGACATCGATCATGCGGATGTCATCCACCTGCACGCGCACCCCCACTTCGCGTGCGCCACTTCCCCCCGGGATGCTGACCAGCATCCGCCACTTCGCGGCGGAAGCGGCGGTGTTCATGTAGCCGCTGACCTTGGTCCAGCCATCCTTGCGCAGGGAGGCCAATGCGTAGGCCTGCAACGGCCACGCATTGTCCGCGTTGGCTTCATTGGTGGTCTGCCAGCCGACCCGGATGGAGCCACCGGTTGGCTGGATGCTGTCCGGATGCAGGCGCGCGTAATACTCCACATAGATCCGGCGGTTGCCGCTGATGGGGGTCCATTGGCCGAAGTACATGTCGGCGTTGGTGTTCTGGCTGGTATTGGCCGCGACATGCACATCCAGGCCGCGTTCACCCGTCCGGCGTGCATCGGCGCGGGCGCTGTAGACCGTTCCCGCCGCATTGCCCAACAGCTGCCCGTCCTGGAAGGTCTCGAACGCGCCCATCGGGAACAGGCTGTCGCTACCATTGAGCAGTGACTGCACATCCGACTGCAGCTTGACCACGTTGGCCGCACTGCTGGTAACGCGGTCACCGAGCTGCACCACGTCGGTGCGCAGATTGGAGATCGCTGTGGCGTTGCCTGCAATCTCCTGCGCATCGGTGATGTCGTAGAGCTCGACCCGTTCGAACAGCACCTTGCCCCCCGCATTGGTGAGGTGCACCTGCGGCATGATCTCATTGCGATCCTGGGCGGCGGACCACTCGGCCGTATAGGTCTTCCAGGCCGCGTCGGCCAGGTTCAGCGTGACGTCTGCATGGCTTTCGCCCACACCGGCCGTACGCACGCGCAACCGGCAGACCAGGGTTGCCGTTGCGCCATCGAAGGCGCGCGCAACCATCACCAGCCGGTAACGGCGCGACCTGCCGGCAACCACCGGCAGCCATCGCGCATCATTGGCGGTGATGAACGGGTTCTGCGCCGCCTGCGGGCCATGCGTCATCAACAGCGCATCCCCGCTCTGGCCGGCGGCCTTCACCCACTCCACGGTGTTGGCCGCCACGGTACGGGTCAACGTCCACCACGCGGCACTGCCGGCGAAGGTACTGTTGCGCAGCACGTTGTCAGTACTGGTTACCGACGTATCGACACGCGCGGCCAGGCTGGTCAGGCTGTCGGCTGCAGACACCAGGTCGGTACCCAGCTTGCTGACGTCGGTACGCAGTCCGGTCAACGCCTCGGCAGTGGTCCGCGCCGCACGGTCCAGCATCGAGGCATCCTGCGCGCCGGTCGGCACGCCATTGATCAGGGTGGTGGTCATTTCCACCCACATGCCGGTGCGGCCCGCATCCGGCGCTGGCGGAGACAAGGCCTGCATGCCGCCACCGGCACCGCTCCTGCGCCTGCCGATCATCACCAGCATCCGCGCCCCCGAGAGGGCCGCCAGGTTCTCCTGCGACAAGCCCGCATCCAGCAGGCGGGTGCGCAGGCCGATGGTGTCGGCATTGCTGCCATTGCTGATCGCCCCTACCGCATCGGACGTGTAGGCAATGAAGTACTGGTTGTCCTTCAGTGTCTGGTCGTACCAGGTGTTGAACCGCGCCGACTCGGCCTGCAGATTGCCGTGGGTATCAAACACCGCGGTATTGGCGATGCTGTTGTCGGCGTTGATGGTGCCCACGCGCAGGCCACGGTTGGCGCCCATGCCGGGCACGATGCTGCCATCGGCCCGGTACACACCCGATGCACGAGGCCCGCCCGTGGGTGAGGCATTGATGTGGGCGTTGGCGATGATGTTGTAGGCCACCATGTTGCCGATGCCCGAGGCCAGCCGCGTGACATCCGCCGCGGCGCTGGTCAACGTGCCGTCGATCTGTTCCACCTTGGTGAACAGGCCGGTGATCGCCGCAGCATTCGCGTCGGCATCGGTCACCTCTTCCACCCACAGATCGTCCACCCACAACGTGCCGGCCACGCCGTTGCGATTGAGCGTGATCTTGATGCCCTGAACCGTGCCCGTGGCCGGCAGGGTCACCAAGGTTTCGGTCTTCACCCAGTCGACCGAGTTCGGGAATGACCGCGTTTCCGACCCCATCAGATTGCCGTTGTGGTCGGCGATGCGCAGCTTGGTGTTGGCGGCGGTGCCATCGAAGTCCTCGCTGGTACGCGTCCAGCACGACACACGGTAGCGGCGCCCGGTGGTGAGGGTGATGAGCCGGCCCTCGTTGACCGCCGCACTGACCACCGCGTTCGTGCCGCCGGCATAGGCCTCGGCTTTCCAGCACAGACTGTTGCCACGCCCCTCGCGTACCACCGAGGCGGCGGTGGTGTTGAAGAACGTCCAGCCGGTGGCAGCGCCAAGATTGAAATCACCATTCAGGGCCAGGTTGCTGCCGGCGCCCATCACCGCTCCCATGCGGCTCTTCAGCTGCACCAGATCCTCGCTGCTGCTGCTGACCTTGCCATCCAGCTGGCTGACTTCGGTCTTCAACGCATTGAAGGCGCTGGATCCGATCTTGTCGCCCATCGTGGCATCGAGGCTGTCCACGCGCCGGCCCAGCGCAGTGTCAGCGGTCACCATCGCCTGCTGCAGGCTGCTGACGCTGGCGCTGGTGGCCAGCGTGCCGGTGCCTGCAGGCATGCGTGCCTGCAGTGCCTGGATCGACTGCGTGTTGACCTGGTCACCGCTCAGCCGTGCGGTCTTTTCCGCCGCAATAAGGCCCTGGCTGACTCCAGCCAGATCACTGCCGTCGTAGTTGCCGCGCAGCTGCACGGCCAATGACTCGCGGCGGCCGGCCTCGCTGCTGTCTGCGCTGATGCGCGCACTGGCTTCCTCCTGCAGCATGGCCACCGATGCCCCCGGCGTGGGCCGGCCGATGGCCACCCAGTCCAGCAGGAAGTAGTGGGCATCGGTCTGCGCCTTGGAAAGGTCCAGGCGCATCTGGTCGACCACGGTGCCGTTCCACGGAATGTTGTCCACATCGAGCGTCGCAATGCCATTGCCGTCATAGCCTGGCTCCACGAACTGCACCATGCGCGCGTTGTCCCAGGATTGGCCCGGGCCATTCCACAGCAGCCGTCCGTCCCACGCGGGACTGCCGACCTTGCGGATGCGCAGCTTGACGAAGCGATGCGCCGCGCCCTGCACATCCTGGCCGCGCGGACTGGTCACGAAGGCATCGCTGGCATGGTTGGCCGGCCGCAGCCAGCCGTCCACCAGTGTCGGGCTGCCGCCGTTCGCGCCCCACCCTTCCACGCTGCCGTCGAAGTACCAGATGCGCTTGCTGTCGAACTGCACGCCGCTGCCGGCCGACAGCTGACTCACCATCCGCGTGAGATTCTCGACGTCGGATCGTCGCTCAGTGGTTTCCCGGGTCACCGCCGTGGTCAGCTCGGTGCGGGTGTTCAGATCGCCCGCAGCACGGTCCAGCACTTCGCGTGCCAGGCCATCGGTGCTGGCCTTGATGGCCAGTGCCTGCTGTTCAAGCTGCCCGGCCTGCCCGGCAAGCCGCTCGGCGCTGACGGTGATCTGCCCCTGCAGGCGCAGTGACTCACTGCGCAGTGCCTCGGCCGCCTGGGTAACGGTGGCCAGGTTGCTGTCGATGCGGGCGTCGATTTCCTTGGCAAGGTCCTGCTTCACCGACTCGACCACGCCGCCGATCCCTTCCAGCGTCTGCCCGGTATTGCGCCCCAGCGACCGTCGCAGGTAGCGGGCAGCACTGGACAATACACCAGAGGTATTGCGGCTGCGGCAGGCAAAGGTCCAGTTGCCGGCCTCCGGCAGCACCGCTTCGATTGCTGCGGTGAAAAAGCCGCTGCCATCGCCCAGCGGCGTCATCTGCTCCCACAGCGGGTTGTCGATGCTGCCGGCGGTGTAGCGGATCTCCACGCCGGCAAAGTCCGGTGACTGCACGGTGTCGCTGAAGAATCCCCAGACATAGCGGCGCACGCCGCCACTGAGCTCCTCGATGTCGAACAGATCGACCAGTACCGGTGGGGCATCGGCGCCCAGCGTGGTGTACTGGGTGGACACCGCCACACCGGCACGCCCATCGGGACTGTACGGACGGACGACCACCGGATAGGTCCCGGCACCCGGAATCGACCAGCTTGCCGATCGCGTGAGGGTGCGTGCCACCTCCTCCAGGGCGGCATTGCCGTCTGGATCGGACAGCACCCGGGTTTCGCCGATCGGGCCGCTGATATCGAAGCTGGCCTGCAGTTCGGTGTGCACGCTGCCACCCTGGCTGACCTGGCGCTCGATCACCTTCAGGTTGCTGGCCACCGGCCGGGTCTGCAGCGAGGATTCATTGGACGGCGGCACGTACTGGCCGGTGCGCACGTAGTGCCAGAAGGCCGGTCCCTCCTGCACCACTTCCACCGCCGCGCCCTTCAGGTCGCCCTCCGGGCGGATGCCGGTCACACGCACGCGCGTGCCCGGGGTCTGCTTGAAATCGTAGATCCAGATCGTGTCGTGTGCAGGATTGCCGTCGCTGGCACCCGGCAGCGGCGCATCGGTCGGCCAGGCATCGGCCAGAACCAGCGTATCGCTCGCCTCATCGCCCGGTACCACGCGCAGCACGCGGTAGACCCGCTCGCCCGGAATGCGCAGACCGATGAAGGCGCTGCCCAGGGTGGGCGGCGGCACCGGCTCGTCCAGCTGCAGCGTCGCTACGCCTGCTGCATCGACGGTCGCACCGATCAGGCGCCCACCGAAACCCCACTGGGTCAGGTCGTGCTGCAACGCCAGCACTGACAACCGCGAGTAGGCCAGGTGTTCGATGTCGGTGCTGTAGCTGATCGACTTGTATTGATAGACGCTCTGTGCCAGATGCCAACGCGCCAGCATCGCCGCATGGGCCTCACTGCTGATGCCTTCGCCGGTGACCTTGGCCGGATTGAGCATCACCTCCACGCCCGGCGCCGGCACGCGCAGCGTCGCCGCCTTCCAGGTGCGACGGTCCAGATAGCTGTACTCGATGCCATCGGCAGCATTGGCCAGGGTGTAGTCAACCTGGAACTGGCCCTTCTTGATCGTGGCCATGTTGACCACGCCGGACAGGGGCTGTTCGTCGGCCGCCCAAGCCACACCCAGACGGCCCTTGGCCCAGGTCACCTGGCCGAAGCCGGCCAGCGCAATGGCGTCGAGCACCGCCTGGTGGCTGCGCACCTCGGTGAGCCAGTAGTCGTAGCCCAGCGCATTGTCCGCGCAATGCAGCATGAAGGCTTTCAGGCTTTCGATATCGATGCGCCGGTCGGCCATGCCCAGCCCGGCGATGCGCTTGCCGTTCTCGTCGTGGATACCGCGTGCGTAGGCCAGGATCTGCGCGCCCGGGTTGCTGGTTTCCTCGGTCACCCAGCCCACGGCATCGCCCTTCCACACCGGGATCGGGCGTGAATGGGCCACGCAGCGGATTTCATCCGGGGTGCCGTTGAGCTGGCCGGACGCCTTCATCTGCAGCCCGATGGCAGGAATGCCGGCATGGCTGGCATCGTCGCGCTGCACACTGACCAGCGTGGTCCAGGTGAAGTTCGCCTGCGCTCCGCTGCCATCGGTGTTCTGCCCGGCCACGCGTACACGCACGTCGTACTGGCCCAGCTCCACGTCGCGGCCGTAGCTCACGCGGCGCGCCTTCTGCGTGCGGCCCACCACGTTGTAGTTGCCGAACAGCTGCCATTCGCTCGATCCGACCGGTCGGTACTGGATCTGGAGCTGCTCGCGGTTGTCCTTGTCCTTGCCCTTGGACGTGGTGTCCCACAGCCGGAATTCGATGTTGACCTGCAGGCGCAGAGATTCAGCGGAGCTGGTGCGTTCCACCCACGGGCTGGCCACGTGCTTGGCGTCGCTACCGGTATCGAGCAGCTGCGCACCTTCAATCACATCAGCGTTGCTGTACAGCGGAATCGCTTCGTCGGGCATCTGCGGGAAGCCGCGGAACCAGGTACGCACGCCCTCGTAGCTGGTCAGCGCTGAGTCACCGTTCTGCAGGGCCTCTACCCGGCCAACGTTGATGCCCGGGCTGAGGGTCAGGCCGACGTACTGCTCATCGCCCTCGAACCAGGTATAGGGGCGGCTGATCAGGTCCGGAGCGAGGCGAGTGGAACCGAACAGCAGGCCCAGTGGTTCATAGGCGCGCACACGGTTGCGCGGCGCTGCCAGGGAGTAAGCAGTGTCGGCGACACCGCCACCACCACCTGCACGGGGAGGCTTCGGGCCCAGCACCTTGTTGATCAGCACGCTGCCGGCAACATACACCGCCGACGCCAGCGCAGTACCGTAGGTGGCGCTGAGCCCCGCAACGGCGCCAGCGCCCCAGGCGGAACCGGCTACCAGCGTGCCGATGCCGAAGGTGAAATAGGTCAGCGCGATCATCGCCACCAGCGGAATCACGGCCTTGCCCACCACGCTGCGCACTTCGATCAGCTGGCCGTGGCGCGGTCTGACGTCCATCCACTGCTCGCGCGGTACCTCATGCCCGTCCACGTAGACCTGCCATGCCTGGCCATCCAGGCCGTCGACATGCCGCATGAGGAAGGCATACAGGCTTTCGCCCGGACGCAGGTCGACCGGCACGTTGCGCTGGCCATCCAGCAGCACCGGATGCGGAGTGATGATGAGGCGGCCGTCGGCCGCCGGTTGGGGTGTCAGTTCCATGCGTAGTATCCCTCGATCCTCAGCCCATATCCGGGCAGGTCACGAACCCGGTGCAGCACGCTGCAGCCGTTCGTTTCATTGCTGTGCAGGACCCAGCCCTCGTGGGCCAGGAAAAAGAAAACCCCGGCATGGCCGGGGTTGTGTTGTCCGCGTTCGATCATCAGCACCAGGTCGCCGTCCTGGGGCGGTCCCTCGCGGGGCACGCCATGCGCGCGTGACAGCGCACCAAGCTCCACCGATCCACGGCGTCCGCGTGGCCTGCGCCCCGGCATCTCCACCTCACGTACGAACAGGTCACGCTGTACCTGCACCACCAGATCGGCACAGTCACATGTGGCTTCGTCGTAGGGAATGCCCACCCATCGTTCGACGTCGACCAGGTGCATCAGAAGATCCCCGGCAGCGTGAACGGATTGGCATGCAGCAGGACCGCCTGCTGGCGCATCAGGAAATCGACGCCGCACTGCGCGCTCACCGTGCGTGTATTGACCGACACCTGGGTCATCGGCAGGTCGTACTCGGCCTCGATGGCATCCGGATCTGCGCGGTCGGTCAGCATCAGCCGGGCGGTCACCATCTCACCCGGGGCCAGTGCCTCCAGGTCTTCGGTGAGTGCGCGACCAATGTTGTCGATCACCAGTTGCGCGCGCGGTGCTTGGCCACTGACGTCATCGGGAAGCTGGAAGCCGAACGGCGCGGCGATGAACTCGCTGCCATTGCTGGTCCAGTTCACGTTGTCGTTGACGATCCGCAGCACCTCCGGCATCGACGGTGCCGATACCTCCAGCAACATCAGTGGGCCCTGGGGATCGGCCAGGCGCTGGCGACGTTCATGGAACGAGCTCATCGCATGTACTCCAGCACCAGGTCACGCTTGGAGAAGCGGAACTGGGTGTTCAGCGGCACCAGGCGGCCGATGCCCTGCGGAAAACGGGCGCTGATCGGCTGCCCGGTGCGCGGATGCTGCATCGTGAACCAGCCCACGCGGCCGACCTCGTGCAGGTACCACTCCTCGAATGCCTCGGCATCGGCGGCGCTGCGGAACTGCACCGACGCGTATACGTTCTTCATCACCCGGCTGTTGAGCGCCCGCATCTTGCTCGGCCCACGCTCCATGTCAGTCCGCTCTTCGGACGCGACGATCTCCTCGCCGTAGTCGGCGAAACGAATCTCTGCAAATTCCGGCCAATTGCTCATCCCACTGCCTCCGTCCATCCATATCGGGCTCGTCCAATGGCGCCCAGCTCGCCACCGTTCAGGCTGTCGCCCACGATGTCGATCACCAGCCGCCGCACTTCGCTGCCATCGGGCATGCGTTGGCGCTCTTCGCGGGTCTTGACCCGGCTGTCGCCGTAATTGTTGATTTCAACGTTCATGCCACCCTCGCCCGCACCGGCGATCGGTACCTGCAGGTAACCACCGCTGTCACCACCGGACAGACCGTTACCCGTTCGCAGCGACGTGCGCAGTGCAAAGAAGGCCGACGGCCCCCCGAGTGCTGCCATGTCTTCCTGGCTGAGCACCCCCTCGCCCTTGTGGACGATACCGGCGGGCTCGTGCTTGCCACCGGGGCCGGTGTAGCCACCGAGAGAGAACTGCAGTGGAATTCTCTGGACAGGAATCTCCTCTCTCTGAACCGGTCCGACGCCGCTGTTGAAGATGGCATTGAACAGACCCACCACGGCCTGCTTGGCCGCGATCCTTGCCAGATCAGCGATGATGGAGTTTGCCATCGCCGAGAAGGACAGCTTCCCGGTCTGTGCGAATCGCACAAGGCTCTCCTCCATTCCGGAGAACATGTTCGTGAACACACCACCACTCAGGTCCGCCATGTTCGCTGCAGCCGACGCATAGTCGTCGAACGCACGCGCAGCCCCGTTGGTCCAATCGGCCTGGTAGGCCTGCTTTTCCGCTTGGAAGTCCGCCTCGCGCTGCAATGCCTTCTCGTGGAAGGCATCAAGTTCGGCGAGCTCTCTCTTGTAACCGGCCGACTCGATGACACTCCCGTCAGCGCCGCGCGTCTTGTCGTCCAGCGCACGCTTCCGGTTGTCCCTGTCCTCATCCAGTGCGGAACGGCGTTGCATGCGATCCACGCTCGCCGCGCCATGGCCGATGCCGAACAGTGCCTGGTCATTGCCGCGCTGCTGTGCATCCGCCGCCTGCTGGAGCTCCCGTTGCAGCTTCAGCAGATCCTGCTGCGCCTTCTTCGAGGCTTCAGCGGCCGCCGACTCCTTGGCCAGGGCCACCGCGGCGTCCAGCGAGGCTTTCACCCGCAGTTGCTTCTGCTCGCTGAGCTTCTTCTCGGCATGCTCCATCTCGTCAAGGAGAGTGATCTGCAGCTTTTCCGCCTCTGTCATCCCCTCCTTCAGCTTCTGGCGCACCCGGTCCTGGGCGATCTGCTTCTCGATGCGATCCATCAGCCCGGCGTACGCATCAGCCTGCTCATGCACGCCCCTGACCGACTGCTGGGCGGCCTGCTGCTGTTCGCGGAACTGGGCCTTGCGTTCGATGTCGGCCTTCTTGCGCGCGGCGTCCCTGTTGAACTCGGCGCGCTGGGCCGGGTCCATCTTGTCCGGGCCACCTCTGGCGTTGATCTCCGCACCGCGCTCAGCCATCCATGCCGCATACTCGCCACGTGTCAGCCGGATCCACTCGACCTCGTCCCGCCACGCTTCTCCGCGCATGGTGCCCAGCATGCCGTTGAAGGCATCGGTTGCCTTCAATGCGTTCCATTCCGTCACGCCCAAAGCCGCGATGAGCTGGTCAAGCGTCTGGTTGTCCACGTTCTGGATGGCCGCGGCAATCGCATTGAACAACGTCTCGTCAAGGGAGCCCCTGATCGTTTCCTTCAGGCCCCGGAACTTCTCCTGGACCGGCGCGACTTCCGCCTGGAACGCTTCCAGGTTCGCCCTGGCCTTCTCCAGCTCGGCGTAGTCCGAGGCCGCACTCAGGCCCGCACCTTCCCGTCCCGATCGCTGGCCATTACTCACTCGACCTTCCCAATGGACGACCGAGCCCTGCAACGCCTTCTCGCGTGCCTCCAGCTCGCGCAGCGCCTTGGCCTGCTCATGCAGCGTCGCGACCGCCTGTTCCAGGGGCAGCGTGCCCGCTCCCATGCCCAGGCCGGCCTGGTCCATCGAGAACGACATCTGCTGCAGCGACTGCATCTGCTCCTTGTACTCGCTGCGCGCACGTTCGGACGCCTTGACCATGTCCACGTACGCTTCGCCCAGCTTCTGCACCGACGCGATGGCGATGCCCCATGGGCCACCGGCGGCAGTCAGCAGGCCGCCGCCCAGCTCCTTCAAGCCGCTGCCGAGCACATCGCCGCCGGCGTTGGCCTTTGCCTTTGTGCCGGCCTTGCCCGTTGCGCCCTCCGGCGCAGAATGCACACGCGCCAGTGCAGTCGCGGTCCGCTCCGCCTCCGCGCGCAGTGTCTTGAGATTCTGCGTCGCCAGGCGACTGGCCTCCGCCATTGCGGTACGGAAGCCCGTCGTGTTGACCCGCAGTACTACGTCTAGATTCTGGTTAGTGGACGCCATACGCGTTCCTCCAAGAATGATGAGGGGCCCCGCAGGGCCCCAGGTTCGATTGCATGCCACACATCGGAGAAGCAATGCCCTGCCCCGCCCGGAATCACGCCGCAGCGTTGCGTCGCGATGCGCTGCCGAACAGTTCAAGCAGCTGCTGCGACCGCTCCTTTGCAGCCATCTCCGGCAAGGTACGCGGCCGTACCAGCAGGAAATCCTCAGCGGTGGTCGCATTGCCGTGCACCTGCGCCAGCACGCTGGTCAGCTGGGCGAGCATCCCCTGCAGGGGCTGGTCCAACGGCTCCAGACGTGCGAACGCATACATCTCCGAGAGCTGGCGGGAGGTCACCCCCGCCAGCAGGTGGTCCGGATGCGGGAGGCCCAGCCTCCACGCAATCCGGAACTGAAGCCGGCGCTCAGGCCGGCGGATCAGTTTTTTTCCAGCTCTCCCACGGCCGCATCGCCGAGTGCATTGAGCGACTGCGCGACACGGAACACGCGATCCAGCGCCGCGGCCGATTTCGCGCCCAGCTGGGCCAGCTCGTGGTCGGAGAACAGGCGCTCGCCCATTTCATCGACCAGGCACAGGCCGACGAATCGCGCACGGAAGTCGTCCACCTTCGGCGTGTCACCGCCATAGGTGTCCTGTTCCCAGCGATCACGCTCGCGGGCCGACATCATCGCCACGCGCACGCTGCCGCCCCATTCGGGTACGGCCACATCCTGATGGCGACGATCCTGCGCGTCCAGGATCTGCTGCTTGCCCAGCAGCATCACGGGGTACCGCCGGCTGCCACGGTGACCAGCGCGAACTCACGCGGCAGCAGGTCCGCAGTGAACGTCAGCACCTGGTTGGTACCCGGTGCCACGTTGAAGGCGGCAACCTTGGCCACGAAGGTGGCGGCATCGCCGGTGGGCAGCACCATCAGGAAGTGCAGGTCGGCATCCGGATCGGCATCGCGCAGGATCTCCTGGCCGGCCGAGCTGCCGACCGGCCAGCGGTGACCGGACACCTGCACGGCCTGGCCGCCGGACAGGCCTGCGATGTTTTCCATCTGCTTGGAGCGCAGGTTGGTGGCGTCCAGGGTGTTGGCCTGGCCGCGGCCGAACGGGAAGGCGGTCAGGCCGTCGATCTCGGTGTAGCCGGCCGGGCTGTTCGGGTTGGTCGGGGCGGCGCCGGTCTTCACATACAGCGCGGAGTCCTGGGCGGAAATGGCTTGATTGATGGACATGGTGTTGAATCTCCTGGAAATGAAAAAGCCGCCTCGCGGCGGCTGGGGTTCAGGGTGGTCAGGCTCGGGGCTGCCTGGAGCGGGTCGTAGCGGCTGGCCCGTCACAGCCGCCTGTTTGCGCGTCGCGATCGGCAACGCGCGGACAACAAAAAAGCCCCCGGCTTGCGCCGGAGGCTTGTATGTCATCGTGGCTGAAAGCTTAGGCTTCGGGTGTGCACCGGTCAATGCGAAAACCGGCATCTGCACCGCCTTGGGAAACCCCGCCCGGAACCGCGCAGCCGCCCGATCCGGCACAGCCGCTGACGCCGTACTAACCCCTGCAACGTCGACAATGCAGGCCTGTCCCCTGCAACGAGGCTCACCCGATGTCCGAATGGATCACTCTGGATACGCATCACGGCCCGATCCGCGCCTGGCAGGCG
The DNA here is from genome assembly GCF_056759755.1 of Stenotrophomonas sp. STEN046. Classification (NCBI taxonomy): domain Bacteria; kingdom Pseudomonadati; phylum Pseudomonadota; class Gammaproteobacteria; order Lysobacterales; family Lysobacteraceae; genus Stenotrophomonas; species Stenotrophomonas sp. STEN046. The sequence goes on along the minus strand of NZ_JBRRDR010000022.1, from coordinate 44,813 downwards.
TTGCCCGAAGGCAACCCGCGTGGCGCGCTGGTGGTGGTGCAGGAGATCTTCGGCGCCAACCCGCACATCCGCAGCGTGGCCGAGCGCTTCGCCGCCGAAGGCTATGCGGTGCTGGCGCCGTCGTTCTTCGACCTGGTCGATGGCCCCGATTCCGATCCCGACGCCCTGCCCTACACCCCCGAAGGCGTGAAGGACGGGCTGGAACGGGTCAATGCACTGGGCATGGAGAAGGCGCTGGAAGTGGTCCGCGCGGCAGCGACCCGGCTTGCCCCCTACGGCAAGGTCGGCACCGTGGGCTACTGCTGGGGTGGCAGCGTCGCCCTGCTGGCGGCCCTGCGCCTGGGCCTGCCGTCGGTGAGCTATTACGGCGCGCGCAACGTGCAGTTCCTGGATGAAGCCCCGAAGGCTCCGGTGATGTTCCACTTCGGCGCGCAGGACAAGAGCATCCCGCCGGAAGCCATCCAGGCCCACCGCGAGAAGCTGCCGCAGATGGCCACCTATGTCTACCCGGCCGATCACGCCTTCAACCGCGAGGTCGGACATGCGTATGATCCAGACAGCGCCACCCTGGCGCTGCAACGCACCCTGGACTTCTTCTCGGAGCATCTTGGATGAGCGATTTCGAACTCGATTCACGCCTGGCCACCGATAGCGTGCTGGTCGCCGAAGGCCCGTTGTCGCAAGTGCGACTGATGAACGATGAGCGATTCCCCTGGCTGGTGCTGGTACCGCGCCTGGCCGGGGTAACCGAGTGGATCGAGCTGGATGGCGAGCAGCAGGACAAGCTGCGCACCGAGCTCAACCGCGCCTGCAAGGCCCTGCACGGTTCGGACGGGGTGGAGAAGATCAACATCGGCGCGCTGGGCAACATCGTGCGCCAGCTGCACTTCCACGTGATCGGCCGCCACGACGGCGATCCGGCCTGGCCTGGCCCGGTCTGGGGCAGCGGCCCGGCGCACCGCTACGAGCCGGCCGCGCTGGACCAGCATGTCGCGTACTGGAAGGAACGGCTAGGATATCCGGCCCATTCCTGAGTCAGTGCCGACCCGATGCGATTCAATATTGTCGCCGCCATCCTGCTGATCCTGATCGGCCTGTTCATGCTGGCCAGCAACCTGGGCTGGACCAATCTGAACCTGTCACGCCTGCTGCTGACCTGGTGGCCGCTGGGCCTGGTGGCGGTGGGCATCGCGATCCTGTTCGGTCGCGGCAAGTAAGGTAGCGCCGGGCCAAGCCCGGCGAGCGCAACACGCCGCCCCATACGAAAACGCCGGGCATGGCCCGGCGCTACCGATGCTGCATGAGGCTTGGATCAGGTACGCGGCAGGGTCACGCCGGTCTGGCCCTGGTACTTGCCGCCGCGGTCCTTGTAGGAGGTCTCGCACACTTCATCGGACTGGAAGAACAGCATCTGCGCCACGCCTTCGTTGGCATAGATGCGTGCGGGCAGCGGCGTGGTGTTGCTGAATTCCAGGGTCACGTGGCCTTCCCACTCCGGTTCCAGCGGGGTCACGTTGACGATGATGCCGCAGCGCGCATAGGTGCTCTTGCCCAGGCAGACCACCAGGGTGTCGCGCGGGATGCGGAAGTATTCGACCGTGCGCGCCAGCGCGAAGCTGTTCGGCGGAATGATGCACTCATCACCGACGATGTCGACGAAGCTGCCCGGATCGAAATGCTTGGGGTCCACGATGGTCGAGTTGATGTTGGTGAACACCTTGAACTCGCGCGAGCAGCGCACGTCGTAGCCGTAGCTGGAGGTGCCGTAGCTGACGATGCGCTCACCGTTGACCTGCTTGACCTGCCCGGCCTCATACGGCTCGATCATGCCGTGCTGCTCGGACATCTGGCGGATCCAACGGTCACTCTTGATGCTCATGCTCTGTCCTGGGTGCGAGGGGGCGCGAAGATTCTAGCAGGGGGCCGGGCGTCGCCGCCGCCGCTCCGCCCTGCCCTTACAGCAGCGAGGACAGGATCGGGATCGAGGCACGCGGGCGCTTGGCCACTTCCTCCACCAGGCGCTGGGCAGCCCGGTGGTAGGCCTGCGCCGCCGCCGAATCAGGCTGCGCGGCGGTGATCGGGGTGCCCGCATCGCCCTGTTCACGGATGCCGATCTGCAACGGCAGCGACCCCAGCAACGGGACCCCGTACTGCGCGGCCATGCGCTCGCCACCGCCTTCGCCGAACAGGTGTTCGATGTGGCCGCAGTTGCTGCAGGTGTGCACCGCCATGTTCTCGACAATGCCGAGCACCGGCACTTCGACCTTCTCGAACATCTTCAGCGCCTTCTTCGCATCCAGCGTGGCGATGTCCTGCGGGGTGGTGACGATCACCGCACCGGCCAGCGGAATCTTCTGCACCAGCGTCAGCTGGATGTCGCCGGTGCCCGGCGGCAGGTCGATCAACAGGTAATCCAGGTCGTCCCACAGCGTGTCTTCGAACAGCTGGGTCAGCGCCGCCGTGGCGCGCGGCGCGCGCATGATCAACGGCGTCTCGTCTTCCACCAGGTAGCCGATCGACATGGTGTCCACGCCGAACGCACGCATCGGTTCAATGCTCTTGTTGTCCGGGCTTTCCGGCCGGCCGGACAGGCCCAGCATCGCCGGCACGCTGGGGCCGTAGATATCGGCATCAAGAACGCCAACGCGCGCGCCCAGCTTCTGCAGCGCCACGGCCAGATTCACCGACGTGGTCGACTTGCCGACGCCACCCTTGCCCGAGCCCACCGCGATCACGTTGCGGATGCGCGCGTGCGGCGCAAGTCCCTTCTGGACCTGGCTGGCATGCGGACGACGGGAAGAACTGTTCACTGCGGACTCCGGGGTGAATCGAAAATATGAACCCAACATCATACAAGCTGGACGTAGCCTGACTGAAATTCAGGATTGCTACAGATTCGTGCACAGATTGTTAAGTTCATGTTACGTTCGTTAAGCACTGGTTTTGGGCTGCGTTGCTGTTTTACGGCACGCACGATGGCGCATGCGCAGTGCCGTACTCGTATTTGCTCTCTGAACGGAACTACATGAAAGACCTTCGCAATTCCGCACGTCGCAACACCCTCGCTGTCGCCTTGATCTCCGCCCTGGTTGCCGCATCGCCGGCAATGGCCCAGGACAAGGCCACCACCCTGGACAAGGTCACCGTCACCGGCTCGCTGATCCCGCAGACCCAGGTCGAGACCCAGACCCCGGTCATGACCATCAGCGCCGAAGCCATCCAGTCGCGCGGCTTCAACAGCGTTGCCGAAGTGCTGCAGCAGTCCTCGCTGACCACCGGCGGCATCCAGGGCGGCCAGACCTCCGCTTCGTTCACCCAGGGCGCTGAAGCCGCTGGCATGTTCGGTCTGAATCCGGGTTACACCAAGTACCTGATCAACGGCCGCCCGATGATGTCCTACCCGGCGCTGTACAACGGTGGCGACGCGTTCAACAACATCAGCGGCATTCCGATCGACATCGTCGAGCGCATCGAAGTCCTGCCGGGTGGCCAGTCCTCCCTGTACGGTTCGGATGCGATCGCCGGCGTGGTCAACATCATCCTGAAGGACCACATGGAAGGCGGCAGCCTGTCCATGCGTGGTGGCGCCTACACCGAAGGTGGCGGCAGCAGCTTCCGCGTCAGCGGCGCGCACGGCTTCTCGGCACTGGACGACCGCTTCAATGCGCTGGTCAACGTGCAGATCGAAAGCAGCAACCCGGTCTGGGGCTACCAGCGTGACCTGACCAAGCAGAACAACCCGCACGGCTACACCGCACAGCTGCCGTCGAACGACTTCGCCGTCATCGACGCCAAGACCAACGCGCTGTACATGATGGACCCGAGCAACTGCGCCAATGTTGCCGGCCAGTTCGACGGCACCACCGTGCTGGCCAACCGCCCGACCGGCCAGTCCTGCGGTTCGGTGTTCGGCGCCGGCTACAAGACCCTGAAGAACGGCAAGGACAGCGGCCAGTTCTACTCGTCGATGACCTTCGACGTGAACGACAACTTCCAGCTGTTCGCCGACGTGCTGTACAGCAAGGAAAAGACCGAATACACCTCCGGTTCCAACTACCTGTGGTGGGGCACCAAGAGCACCATGGGCGGGTTCTACGACCAGGCCTCGGGCAAGCTGGTGAACCTGCAGCGCGCATTCGCACCGGAAGACATCGGTGGCGAAGGCTACAAGGGCATCCTGAACAACGACAAGAGCCGTGCCTACCAGGTCACCCTGGGCGGCAAGGGCGCCGTCGGCAACTGGGACTACAGCGTCAGCTTCACCCGCGGCGAATACCGCCTGGATGAAAGCAAGTTCCAGCGTTTCGGCAGCGCCATCAACAGCTACTTCGCCGACAAGGTGCTGGGCCCGCAGCTGGGCACCAAGGATGGCTTCGGCATCTACAACACCAACTGGGGCGCGTTCTACTCGCCGATCGCCCCGGAAGATTTCGCAGGCTTCACCGGCTACACCACCAACCACGCACGCACCTGGCAGAACCTGGCTCGTGCGCAGGTCACCAATGGTTCGCTGTTCTCGCTTCCGGGCGGTGACGCAGGCCTGGCCGTGGTCGTCGAAGGCGGCAGCGAAGGTTGGGACTACAGCCCCGACCAGCGCCTGCTGGACGGCGATGTGTGGGGTTCGTCGGCCGTGGCCGGCAATGGCCATCGCAGCAACTACGCGGTGACCAGCGAACTGCGCATGCCGCTGCTGGAATCGCTGACGGTGACCGCTTCGGGTCGCTATGACGCATTCAAGATCGGCGACAACACCGTCGACAAGGCCACCTACAGCGTGGGCGTCGAGTTCCGTCCGATCGAAAGCCTGCTGTTCCGCGGCAAGTACGGCACCGCCTTCCGCGCGCCGACCCTGCCCGACGCGTTCCAGGGCCGCAGCGGCTACTACGCTGCCAACTCGACCGACTACTACCGTTGCGGCGAGCTGGGCTTCGTGCCGGGCAACACCGACGCCTGCCGCTACGCCGACAGCGTCTCGGTCTACTCCGAGCGTGCCGGTAACCCGGACCTGGAGCCGATCACCGCCGATGTGTGGAATGCCGGTATCGTCTGGGCGCCGATGGCGAACCTGTCGATCTCGGCCGACTACTACAACTGGAAGATCGAGAACGAAGTCGATACGGCCAGCACCGACCAGCTGCTGCTGGCCGAGTACTACTGCCGCAACGGCCTGCCGAACGGCTCTTCGGCTACCTGCCAGAACGTGGCTGACTGGGTCACCCGTGATTCGGCCGGCAACCTGAGCTCGCTGTACACCCCGAAGATGAACGTGGCCCGCCAGAACCTGCAGGCCGTGACCGTCGGCTTCAAGTACCTGCAGGACATCGGCCGCTTCGGTTCGCTGCAGCTGTCGGGCAACTACACCAACATGCTGAAGCGTGAAGTGCAGGCGCAGCCGGGCGAGGACTTCCAGGACCTGCTGGGCAACCCGAAGTCGATGTGGAACTACGACAGCTACGCCAAGGTCCGTTCCGACGCGTCGCTGGCCTGGTCGCTGGACAAGTGGACCACCACGCTGTACGCGAACTACATCGGCCACACCCCGAACTACCTGGCCGGCCTGAACGGCTACGACTACACCCACGGTGCATCGGGCTACAAGGCTGGCAAGTGGGGTTCGTACACCACCTACAACCTGAGCGTGAACTACCGCGTGCAGGATGACCTGACCCTGTCGCTGATGGTCAACAACGTGTTCAACAAGATGCCCGAGCAGCAGGCTCACAGCTACCAGGGCACTTCCGGCACGCCGTTCAACAACTACCTGTACAACGTCTACGGCCGCGCCGTGTACGTGCAGGCCAAGTACGACTTCGGCAAGTAATCCCGTCGATTTCCGGGTTTGATTCCGGACCAGGGCCCCACTTCGGTGGGGCCCTTTTTTTTTGCCGCGTGCACGCTGCCAAACACCGGCCACGCCGCAGTGATGATCGGCCGATAGTTAAATGAAATTCATGCCGCCAAACTCGGCAAAGCCAGGAGACCGCTGCAACTGATTGTTTTAAAAACCAAAATCATCAACTCCGACCATCGGTACGCCGGCGCATGACAAACCCACGCAAATCACGTTAAGCGCGTGTTACGTTCGAAAAACGCCGCCTGTTTCTGCCTGCAGGGCTGCTGAACCATCCATGAGTTCCCAGGAAAGGGAAACGCGTTTCTCACGACCACACGGAGCACCGCATGTCTCGTATTGGCTTCTCGCGCCACCCGCTTACCCGCGCCGTTCTCAGCGGCCTGATCCTGGCCAGCAGCAGCGCGATCGCGCTCGCCCAGGACAACTCCCCCACCGATCTCGGACGCGTGACCGTCACCGGCTCACTGATCCCGCAGACCCAGATCGAGAACCACACGCCGGTACTGACCGTCACCGCCGAGGACATCCAGACCCGCGGCTTCACCAGCGTGGCCGAGGTGCTGCAGCAGAACTCGCTGACCACCGGCGGACTGCAGGGTGGCCAGACCTCGGCCTCGTTCACCCAAGGCGCTGAAGCCTCGGGCATGTTCGGCCTCAGCCCGAGCTACACCAAATACCTGATCAACGGACGGCCGATGCTGTCCTACCCTGCCCTCTACAACGGCAGCGACACCTTCAACAATCTCAGCGGCATCCCGATCGACATCGTCGAGCGCATCGAGATTCTGCCCGGCGGCCAGTCGTCGCTGTACGGCTCGGACGCGATCGCAGGTGTGGTCAACATCATCCTGAAGGACCGCATGGACGGCGGCGTACTCAACGTGCGCGGCGGCGGTTACACCGAGGGTGGCGGCAACGATTTCCGCGTCAGTGGCGCGCACGGCTTCAATGCCTTCGATGACCGCTTCCACGCACTGGTCAACGTGCAGTACGAGAAGAGCAGCCCGATCTGGGGTTACCAGCGCGACCTGACCAAGCAGAACAACACGAAGGGCTACACCCCGCAGGTTCCAACCAACGACTTCCTGGTCTACCTGCCGGACCAGCAGAACGCCTACGTGATGATGGACCCGAGCCGCTGCGCCAACGTGGCCGGGCAGTTCGGTGGCACCACCGTGCTGGGCACGCGCGCGGTCGGTGAATCCTGTGGCTCGCCCTTCAGTGCCGGCTACAAGACGCTGAAGAACGGAAAGGAAAGCAGCCAGATCTATTCGTCGATGTCCTTCGACGTCAACGACAACTTCCAGCTCTTCGCCGATGCGCTGTACAGCCTGGAAGAGGTGCAGTACACCGCTGGCTCGGGCTACGCCTTCTGGGGCAGCAACGTCGGCTTCGGTGCCTTCGTCGACCAGGCCAGCGGCGAGTACATGAACCTGCAGCGCGCGTTCGCGCCGGAGGACATCAGCGCCGCCGGTTACCGCGACATCATGAGCACCGACCGCAACAAGGCCTACCAGGTCACCCTCGGCGGTCGTGGCAATGTCGGCAACTGGGACTACAGCGCCAGCTTCAGCCGCGGTGAGTACAAGCTGACAGAACGCAGCTTCGCGCGCTGGGCCAACGAGATCGACAGCTACTTCGAGGACCGCGTGCTGGGCCCGGTGCTCGGCGTCACCGACGACGGCTACAACATCTACAACCCGAACTGGGGTGCGTTCTACTCGCCGCTCCCGACAGGTGATTTCCAGACCTTCACCGGCTTCACTTACAACAAGAGCCGTACCTGGCAGAACCTGGGTCGCGCGCAGATCACCAACGGTTCGCTGTTCAAGCTGCCCGGTGGTGATGCGGGGCTGGCCGTGGTGGCCGAAGCCGGCAGTGAAGGCTGGTCGTATACACCCGACCAGCGTCTTCTTGATGGCAGCGTGTGGGGTACGACCTCGGTGGCCGGTGCCGGCCATCGCAGCAACTACGCCCTGACCAGCGAACTGCGCATGCCGTTGCTGGAATCGCTGACCGTGACCGCGTCGGGCCGCTACGATGCTTTCAAGATTGCCGACAAGACCGTCGACAAATCCACCTACAGCATCGGCGTGGAGTTCCGTCCGATCGAGAGCCTGCTGTTCCGCGGCAAGTACGGCACTGCGTTCCGTGCGCCCAGCCTTTCCGATGCCTTCCAGGGTCGCAGCGGCTACTACGCAAACAGTTCGGTCGACTACTACCGCTGCGGCCAGCTCGGCTTCAACCCCAGTGACACGGTCGGTTGCCCGTTTGCGAACGAATCGGTGTTCGGCGAACAGTCCGGCAATCCCGAGCTGGAAGCGATCACCGCCGACGTCTGGAACGCCGGCATCGTGTGGGCCCCCATCAACAACCTGTCGGTGTCGGTCGACTACTACAACTGGAAGATCAAGAACGAGGTCAACACCCTCAGCTCCGACCAGTTGCTGCTGGCCGAGTACTACTGCCGCAACGGCCAGACCAACAACACTTCGGCCAGCTGCCAGAACGTGGATGACTGGATCAGCCGCGACGGTACCGGCAAGCTGGATCAGATCTACACACCGAAGATGAACATCGCCAGCCAGAACCTGCAGGCGGTGACGGCCAGCTTCAAGTACGTGCAGGACATCGGCCGCTTCGGTGCACTGCAGTTCTCCAGCAACTACACCAACATGATCAAGCGCGAGCTGCAGCCGCAGCCGGGCGACGACTACCTGGACCTGCTGCGCGACCCGTACGCGATGTGGAACTACGACCAGTACGCCAAGGTGCGGGCAGACGGTGCGGTGGGCTGGGCGAAGGACAAGTGGACCACCACCCTGTACTTCAACTACATCGGCAAGACCCCCAACCGCATGGCATACCTGGGCAAGGGCTACGACTATGTGCATCCGTCCGGGTACCAGGCTGGCAAGTGGGGTTCGTACACCACCTACAACCTGAGCGTGAACTACCAGGCGATGGACAACCTGACGCTGTCGATGATGGTCAACAACGTGTTCAACAAGATGCCTGACGGCCAGGCCCACAGCTACGCCGGCAACATCGACGCGCCGTACAACAGCAGCATCTACAACCCCTACGGCCGCGCGGTGTACGTGCAGGCCAAGTACGAGTTCGGCAAGAAGTAAGCGCCGCTCCGGCACCTCCCAAAGGCCCCGCTTCGGCGGGGCCTTTTCGTTTGCGGGCGAGGACCTGCCACAGGCGCGGCTTCACGCCGAGTTGACGGCAACCGGGCCTTCGTTCATCTTCGGGTCATATTGACGTGCCCTGCCACAAGGAACCCCTGACCATGGAACGCCGCATTACGCCTGCCCACCTGGGCACCGCCACCGCCCTGTTGGTGGGCCTTCAGCTCGCCAACGCCTCTGCCACGCCGCTGCCGGTTGAGGATTTCGCCAAGATCCCGTCCATCCAGTCCGTCAGCATGAGTCCCGACGGCAAGCAGCTGGTTGCGATCATCACCGCGCCTGGCAGCAACAATGGCGATACCGCACTGGCCAACTGGAATCTGGACAGCCCCGGCGCGGCGCCGGTGGCAATCACGCCGTCTGGCGATCGGATGAAATTCATCGCCGCCAGCGCACTCAAAGCCGGCCGCAGCCTGGTCATCGGCCGCCAGGAGCTGACAGCACAGCTGTCTGGCTGCGGCGAAGGAAACTCGGTCGGCTCCACCAAGACCTTCCTGTCCAAAGCGTTCCTCACCGACAGCAGTCAGGCGAAGTTCGACGAGGCCTTCGCCGACAACACCCGCAAGCTCGGCATCAGCGAACAGACCCAGCGCTGCCTGGAACTGGCCGGCACCGCATCCCTGGTCCATTCGCTTCCGCTGGACCCGGACAAGGTCATCATCTCGCAGATCAACCAGACCAATTTCTCGGCCAGCTACTACCTGTTCAATCTCAGGACCGGGCAGACCGAGCTGCTGTTCCGCGGCGATGCGCGTTCCACGCCAGGGCTGTTCCACCCCCGCAATGGCGAACTGCTGACCCGCACCCAGATCGAGCCTGCAGGATCCAACGACTATGAGCAGCAGATCCTGGTCAAGAACAAGTCCAGCGGCCAGTTCGAAAAGCACGACACCCTGACCACGCGCTTGTCTGATCGCTACACCATGGAAGTGGTGGGTATCGACGACCAGACCGGAAAGCTGTACGTCCTCACCGACAAGTTCTCGGACCAGGTGCAGGCACGCCTGTACGATCCGGTTGCGAAGAGCTTCGACACCGAGCCACTGGCAGCCCATCCGGAGTTCCCGATCGGCGGCCTGATCCTGGGCACCAAACCAAGCAACTTCAACCAGGTGCTGGGCTTCTATGTCGACGGCCCGCGCCGTGAAGCGGTCTATATCGATCCGCAGATGAAGGCGCTGTACGACGGTCTGAAGCAGGCGTATCCGGGCAAGTACATCGCCATCACCGGCTACAACGATGATCTGTCGCGTGTGCTGTTCACTACCAATGCGGCCAACTCGCCCACCAGCTACCAGATCCTGGTTGACCGCAAGCAGGTGACCACCTTGGGCAGCGAGCGTCCGTGGGTCGATGGCAAGCAGATCGGCGAACAGCGCTGGGTGACCTACACCGCGCGGGACGGCCGCAAGATCCCCGCCATCGTCGACCTGCCCGTTGGCTGGAAGAACGGCGACGCAGCGCTTCCGGCGCTGGTGCATCCCCATGGTGGGCCGTGGGCGCGTGACTACACCGGCTGGGATGCCTCCGGCTGGGTGCCGTTCTTCACCTCGCGCGGCTACGCTGTGATTCGTCCCCAGTACCGCGGATCGACCGGGTTCGGTCGTGAGCACTGGATCGCCGGCGACAAGCAATGGGGCCTGACAATGCAGGACGACAACGATGATGCTGCGGCCTGGCTGGTGCAGCAGGGCATCGCTGCCAAGGACCGCATCGCGATCTTCGGTTACTCCTATGGCGGCTTCGCCTCGGCTGCCGCCGTGGTTCGCAGCCCCTCGCCCTTCCAGTGCGCCATTGCAGGTGCACCAGTGACCGACCTGGCACGTCTGGGCGTGTCGTGGAGCGAGAACCGCCTGCAGCGCATCCTGCAGGGGCAGACCGTGAAGGGCATGGATCCGATGCAGAACACCGCCAAGGCGGCCATCCCGCTGCTGACCTTTGTCGGTGATCGCGACGTGCGTACCCCGGCGTCACATGCGAGGAATTTCTACAACGGCGTCAAGGACAAGGTGCCGGCCCGGTTCGAGTTGATTCCCGACATGCCGCACAGCATGCCGTGGTACCCGAGCCACTATCGCGCGACCTTGCCGCTGATGGCCGATTTCCTCGCCAAGGACTGCGGGCCGGGCGGACTGTAAGCGGCAAAAACAGATCCGCTCATCCAACCCCGTCGGCTTAACCGGCGGGGTTTTTTCATGCCCAAAAACCTGAATTTCCCCTTAGCAACAACAAGTTACGACAGCGATCCATTCATGTTGCATTTACTTTACGCGGAACATACACTCCATTAACCGAAGCATAACAAGTGGGGATCACACCGAAATGCGCAACGCCAACCGACACATCAAGCCAAGCCGCGTCCCGCTCACTCTCGCTGTGCTGGCCTGCCTGCAGGTCGCACCGGCCATGGCCCAGGAGACCACCCAGCAGGAAGCCGCGGCGTCAAGCACTTCTTCCTCCAAGCAGCGCGCAACCGATCTTGACAAGATCACCGTCACGGGCTCGTTGATCCGCCGCGCGGACTACGAGACCTCGTCGCCGGTGTTCACCATCGACACCGAGCACAACGCTGCCCAGGGCCAGGTGTCGGTGGGCGAATTCCTGCAGAAGTCGGCAATCGGCGCTGCTGAAACCCAGATCACCCACCAGTTCGGCGGCTTTGTCGTTGACGGTGGTACCGGCGTACAGACGTTCTCGCTGCGCGGCCTGGGTGCCAACCGCACCCTCGTGCTGCTGGACGGCCAGCGTCCGGGCCCAGCCGGTACCCGCGGTGCGGTCGGCGCGTTTGACTTGAACGTCATTCCCACCGCCATCCTGCAGCGCGCTGAAATCGTGAAGGACGGCTCCTCGTCCATCTACGGTTCCGATGCTGTGGCCGGCGTGGTCAACCTGATCACCAAGAAGAATTTCGAGCGCCCGGAGTTGACGGTCACCGGCCGTATCCCGACCGAAGGTGGTGGTGAAGTCTTCCAGGGCTCACTTGCCAACGGCTGGAACTTCGAGAAGGGCAGCATCGTCGCCGCCGTCGAGTGGTACCGCCACAACGAGCTGACCCGTGGCGACCGCGACTTCCTCAACTGCGGCAACGATCTGATCAAGGATGCCAACGGCAACCGCATCGACCGGCAGGATCATTCGATCACCGCCGGGACCAATCTTGCCAACTGCAACAACCTGCTCATCAACGTCATCGACGAGTACGACTCGCCGATCCGTTACATCCCGTCGCCCGATGGCAGCACCGTTGGTCCGTTCCCGGGCTACCGCCCGCGTGCCAACCGTACTTACGCCAACGGCAGCCCGGTTGCCTACTACGAAGAACCGCTGAACTTCGACGCCTGGGGCCGCAGCCACATCATCAACCGCCAGGAGCGCAAGTCGGCGTACTTCGCTTCGGACTTCGGCTTTGAAGCGTTCAACTGGAAGACCCAGTTCCTCTATAACAATCGCAAGACCAACAATTTCCAGTGGCGCCAGTTCTTCCCGACCGTTGAGGCGCCGGGCACCACCAACGGTTACGCCCAGCCGGTGCTGCCGTTCAAGTCGTCCTCGGAAACCGAGGTCAACTACTACTATCTGGCCAACAAGTTCGACGGCCTGTTCACCGGTAGCTGGGGTTGGGAAGTCAATGCCAATGCCAGCCGCTCCAGCGGCAAGTACAGCTCGCTGGGCATCCGCAACTCCATCACCGGCGATCTGACCAACCCGGATGCTGGCGAAACGCCGGCGGCGAACTACTTCGACCCGGGCTACCTCAGCGGCGCCAAGGTTGACGAGCTGGTCGACATCCTTGGCATCACCGCCACTGGCAAGACCACCTACGACACGGTGACGGTCAACGCCATCTTCTCTGGTGAGTTGTTCGACCTGCCGGCCGGCCCGCTCGCCGCCGCGTTCGGCCTGGAGTACCGCTACTACTCCATCGAAGACACCCCGGATGCAAACTACCAGGACCTCTGGGGCGCCTCGACGGCTGACGTGACCAAGGGCAACGACAAGGTGAAGGAAGCCTTTGTCGAATTCGACATCCCGCTGGTCAAGGGCGTGACCGGTATCGAATCGCTCACCGCCAATGCGTCGGCCCGCGTCTTCAAGTACGACTCGGTCAGCGGCAGTGACAAGGTGTGGAAGGCCGGCCTGAACTGGCAGATCATCCCGTCGCTGCGTATCCGCGGCACCGTCGGCACCTCCTACCGCGCACCTGGCCTGTACGAGCTGTATCTGGGCAACCAGACCGGCTTCCAGAACCAGACCGCGATCGATCCCTGCATCCGCTGGGATGAGAGCGACAACACCAACATCCGTGCCAACTGCGGCGCCGCCGGTATCCCGGGCGATTACGTGGGCGCAGGCTCCAGTGCAACCGTGTACACCAGCGGTGGCGCCGGCAACCTGATTCCGGAAACCTCCCGCGCCAAGAGCGCCGGTATCGTGTTCACCCCGTCGTTCGCTGACCTCAGCGTGGCGATCGACTACTTCGACTACGACATCCGCGGCCAGATCACCTCGCTGAACGCTCTGGACATCACCACCGGCTGCTACGGCTCGAGCACCTACCCGAACCGCTACTGCGATCTGCTGGAGCGCAACCCGACCTCCGGTCCGGATGCGAACTCGATCCGCAGCATCTACGCCCAGTATCTGAACATCAACCAGCAGCGCACCCGCGGCTGGGACATGACCCTGAACTGGGAACATGAGTTCGGTTTCGGCAAGTTCGCTCTGGACTCGCAGGTCACCTACACCGTGGAAGACGTGGCACAGCTGTTCGACAGCGCCGAGGCCAGCGGCCTGGCCTCGTCGGATCAGCTCGGCCTGATCGGTCGTCCGGACCTGGTTGCCAACCTGGGCCTGACCCTTACCCGCGGTGACTGGGAATACAACTGGCTGAGCCAGTACATCGGCAAGACCGAGAACACGACCCTCAACTCCCGCTTCACCTACCAGGGCCGCCCGGACTCCTACCGCGACCTGGTGGCCGATTCCCGCGTGTATCACACCGCTTCGGTGAGCTACAAGCAGGCTGACTGGGAAGTGCTGGTCGGTATCTCCAATGTGTTCAACACCAAGCCGGCACAGATCTCCACCGGCGCTGGCAACCGCTACGGCAACACCGCAGCCTTCGCCACCCAGTACGACCTGTACGGCCGCACCCCGTTCGTGCGTCTGAAGTACAAGTTCTGATCCGCTAGCAACCGCAGTACCCCGACAGACCCGGCTTTTGCCGGGTCTGTCTTTTTATGGCACCGCCCCGCCCCCTTGCGCCCGGCCATGACCTTCGACACCCTTGCAGCACGGGCCGGCGGCGTATCGTTCGGCCCACGGCCGTCCGCACGGCCCTTCCCTGACTCACTCGGCCTGGAGGCCATTCAAGTGACCCGTACTCCCAAGATCGTGCTGCTGACCCTGGCCGTTTCGGCCGCGCTGGTCGGCTGCGGCAAGAACGAAACCCCGGCAAAGGATGCCACCGCCTCCACGCCGGCCGCGGCCGACGCCGCCACCACCTACAAGCTCGACGAGAGCAAGCTGCCGGCCTACAACGCCTTCCAGGCCAGTGATCTGGACAGCAAGCTGGACGCCTGCACCGCGTTCGGCGACTACGTCAACGGCAAGTGGCTGGCCGCCAACGAGATTCCGGGCGACCGCACCAGCTGGGGCGCCTTCACCATCCTCGACGAGCGTTCGGTCGCCGTGCAGCACCAGCTGGCCGAGCAGGTCGCGCAGGTGAAGAACCCGGCCGGCATTGAAAAGATCGTCGGCGACCTGTGGGCCACCGGCATGGACGAAGCCAAGGTCAACGCCCAGGGCATCGAGCCGCTGAAGGCCGACCTGGCTGCCATCGATGGCCTGCAGGACAAGGCCGCCATCGCCAACTACCTGCGCAGCAGCGCGGCCAAGGGCGAGAACGTGCTGTTCGGCTTCGGTGCCGAAGCTGATTTCAAGAACTCGGCCATGAACATGGCCTACGCCAGCCAGGGCGGCCTGGGCCTGCCGGACAAGACCTTCTATACCGACGCTTCGAAGGCCGACAAGCTGAAGGCCTACCAGGCCCACGTGGCCAAGGTGCTGGAGCTGTCCGGCGTTGCCGCTGCCGATGCCGCCAAGCAGGCCGAGGACGTGGTCAAGTTCGAAACCCGCCTGGCCAAGGCCTCCAAGTCCAGCGTCGAGCTGTCCCGCGATGTCTCGCTGTACTACCACCCGGTCAGCCTGGCCGAGGCCGACGCACTGACCCCGAACTTCAGCTGGACCGAGTTCTTCAAGTCGCAGAATGTTGCTGCGCCGGAGAAGTTCTCGCTGGCCATCCCGGCCTTCCACCAGGAAGTGAGCAAGGCGCTGGGCGACACCGATCCGTCGGTGTGGCGCGCCTACCTGCGCTTCCATACCGTGGACGGTGCATCGCCGTACCTGGCTGATGCCTTCGTGCAGGAAAACTACGCGTTCTACGGCAAGGAACTGAACGGCCAGAAAGAGCAGAAGCCGCGCTGGAAGCGCGTGCTGGGCACCATCGAAAGCGACGCCGGCGAAGCCTTTGGCCAGCTGTACGTGAAGGTCGCCTTCTCGCCGGAAGCCAAGGCGAAGATGGAAGAACTGGTGAAGAACCTGGCCGCTTCGCTGAAGGAACGCATCCAGGGCCTGAGCTGGATGAGCGAGGAAACCAAGGCCAAGGCCATCGCCAAGTGGGAAACCTTCACCCCCAAGATCGGTTACCCGGACAAGTGGCGTGACTGGTCGGGCCTGCAGACCAACCGCGACAGCTACCTGGGCAACGTGCGCGCGGCCACCGCGTTCAACTACCAGTACAACCTGGCCAAGATCGGCAAGCCGGTGGACAAGACCGAGTGGGGCATGACCCCGCAGACCGTCAACGCCTACTACAACCCGCTGCAGAACGAGATCGTGTTCCCGGCCGCCATCCTGCAGCCGCCGTTCTTCGATGCCAAGGCTGACGACGCCCTCAATTACGGCGGCATCGGCGCGGTCATCGGCCACGAAATGACCCACGGCTACGATGACCAGGGCAGCCGCTTCGGCCCGACCGGCAACTTCGAGAACTGGTGGACCGAAGGCGATTCGAAGAACTTCGCGGGCCTGACCGGCAAGCTGGTCAAGCAGTTCGACCAGTACAAGGTCGACGGCCAGGCGGTCAATGGTCACCTGACCCTGGGCGAGAACATCGCCGACCTGGGCGGCCTGGCCACCGCCTACGACGCGCTGCAGAAGGCGTCGGCCGGCAAGGAAGACGCGAAGGTCGACGGTTTCACCCGCGACCAGCGCTTCTTCTTCAACTGGGCCACCGTCTGGCGTACCAAGTACACCCCGGAAAACGCCAAGGTCCGCCTGGCCACCGATCCGCACGCACCGGCGCAGTTCCGTGCCATCGGCGCGCCGTCGAACCTGCCGACCTTCACCGCAGCGTTCCAGTGCAAGCCGGGCACGCCGATGTCGCGTACCGGCGACCAGCAGGTCGTGATCTGGTAAGCCAGGGCTGAGGCCACGGTTTGCCTGCAGAGGCCCGGGATTTCCCGGGCCTTTGTTTTTTGCGGCGCCCGTCATCCACGCATGGCGTGGATCTACTGCGCCTTCGCAGGCCCACGCCATTGGTAGATGCCGACCTTGGCCGGCGCACGGCACGGCGGAGCCACCGTGATGCGTGCATGCCGCGCCCATGCGCGGCTTGCTATAGTTCGGCCCGACCTCAATCCATCACGGATTCGCTCTACATGCCCAACTTCCGTCCGCTTGCAATCGCCCTCGGCATCAGCCTGGCGACCCTGGCCCCGACCCATGATGCGTTTGCCGCCAAGAAGAAGGCCGCGCGTGCGCCGGCTGTCAGCGCCCAGTGCAGCGACTTCTACGATGCCAACAATGCGGCCTGGCTGAAGGCCAACCCCATCCCGCAGACCGGTGCGGCCACCGCGCTGGGCCAGCTGGTCGACCGCAGCCGGCAGCAGCAGCGCGAGCTGCTGGACGCCTCGATGAAGGCACCGCAGGGCAACGTGCAGAAGCTGCTGGGCGATTTCTGGGCCAGCGGCCTGGACGAAACTGCCGTCGAAGCCGATGGTTCCAATCCGATCGCACCGCTGCTGACCCGCATCAACGCAATCAAGAAGGCCAAGGACATCCCGGCCTCGATTGCCGCCCTGCACCAGGTCGGCATCCCGGTGGCGTTCAACTTCGGTCCGGACGTGGACCTGAAGGCGCTGGACCGCCACATCGGCTACTTCATGCAGGGCGGCATGGGCCTGCCGGATCCGGCGTTCTACACCCGCACCGACGCCGACACCGTCGCGTTGATGGGCCGCTACCGCAACTACGTCAAGCAGATCCTGGCGCTGACCGGCACCCCGGCGGCCAAGCTGGATGCCGAATCGCAGGCCGTGATCGCGCTGGAAACCGAACTTGCGCGCAACGCGCAGTCGCTGGCGGGCATCAACAACCCGTTCAACAACTACGCGCCGATTTCCACCAAGGATCTCAACAGCCGCTATCGCAACCTGCAGCTGGATGCGTTCCTGAAGGCACAGGGCGTCAACGACGACCTGGTCTCGCTGGCCGATCCGGCGCTGTTCAAGCAGCTCGACGGCATGGTCACCAAGCTCAAGCCGGACCAGTGGAAGGCGTACCTGCGCTGGCGCGTGGGCGACGCGATGGCGCCGTACCTGTCCAAGGCCTACCGCGACGCCGAATTCGAGTTCCGCGGCCGTGTGCTGCGCGGTGAAACCCTGCCGCCGCAGCGCTGGGAAAGCGTGCTGGACGCCATCAACGTGGCCGCCGGCCCGATGGTCGGCCGTGAGTACGCCGCGCGTTACCTGTCGGCCGAGGACCGTCGCCAGGCGGCCTGGATCGTCGACAAGGTGCGCGAGGTGCAGATCGAGGCGGTCAAGAACAACACCTGGATGAGCGCCGAAGCCAAGACCGAAGCGCAGGCCAAGCTGGCCGCGCTGAAGATCGAGATCGGTACGCCGCTGCGCGACCTCGACTACAGCGTGCAGCCGATGGGCCGTGGCTCGTTCGGCGGCAACATGCTGATCGCCTCGACCTGGCGCCACCGCGAGGAAATGAAGCGCATCGGCAAGGGCAACGCCGACCGCCGCTGGGATGTGCTGCCGCAGCAGCCGTCGCTGGCCTATGACCTGGCGCAGAACCGCCTGATCGTCACCGCGGCGATCCTGCAGGGCCCGGTGTTCAACGCCAAGGCCGATGCCGCCGACAAGTTCGGCAGCTTCGGTGGCCTGGTGGGCCACGAACTGACCCGCGCCATCGATGCCAAGGGTGCGCTGGTCGATGCCAAGGGCGAACTGCGCAGCTGGTGGACCCCGGCCGACAAGACCGCCTGGACCCTGCTGGGTACCCGCGTGGCTGCGCAGTACGGCAGCTACGAGTTCCCCGGCGTGAAGGGTGCCAAGGTCAACGGCACGCTCACCCAAGAAGAGAACCTGGCCGACATCGCCGGCCTGGAGCTGGCCTGGGCGGCCTACACCGCGCAGGAGCCGAAGGCCAAGCCGGCACAGCAGCAGGGCTTCTTCCGCGCCTGGGCCGCACTGTGGCCGCAGCAGCTCTCGCCGAACGAAGCCGCACGCCGGCTGACCGCCGACATCCGTGCACCGGGTCGCTGGCGCACCAACGGCCCGCTGTCGAACCTGCCGTCCTTCGGCGCCAGCTTCAGCTGCAAGCCGGGCCAGCCGATGCAGCGCACCGATGCCGAGCAGATCAAGGTCTGGCGCTGAGGTTCACGCCGGAGCGGTAATGGAAAGGGCGCCTTCATGGCGCCCTTTTCTGTTTGGGTTTTTCATCCATGGAGTGCGTGGACCTGCGACGGAGCGTCCATCCACGCCATGCGCGGGTGAGTCATGCGCAGGTGGGCAAGAAAAGGACCCCGGCCATGGACCGGGGTCAACAAACCGTGGCGAAGAGAGAGAGCCCTACGCGAACCGGTCAGAAGTCATACGATGCGCTCAGGCGAACCGCGCGCGGCGCGGTGTAGTACGTCCCCATGCCATAGGTGTTGGACACCGTGTAGGGCCCACCCTGGTACTTGGCGTCAGACTGGAGCTGACGGCGCTGGTTCAACACATTGAAGATGTCCAGGCCAAAGGCGAGTTTGTGGCCCGCCAAGGCGGGGCGGTACATCACCCCAAGATCGAGCCGCGCAGTCCAGGGTTGGCGCCCCGCGTCTCCGGGCCGCGATGGCTCGCCATTGCAGTAGTGGTAAGCCGAGCCGTAGCCCGCTGCAGGATCGGATTCGTCATTGCCGTAGTAGCCAAGGCAGCTCTTGGGCATGCCCGACATGAGTCGGAGCGTCGCCGAGGCCGCCCATTGGTCGTTGAACTGATAAGCCCCGAAGCCCTTCAGCTGGTGACGCCGGTCGTTGGCGAGATAGCCGCCGGCGTACTCCATCAGGTAGGACGAATCCCAGTCCTGGGTCTTGGACACATCGTCCTGCCCGATGTCTGACTTCACCTGGCCTTCGGTGTTGCCAAAACTGCGCGACCACGTGTAATCGACTCGGCCATACCACTTGTCATTCATCGGGTGCTCGATGAACAGATCAACCGAGACATAATTGCGCTTGGCCTTCTTTCCGTCATAGCCCCAATCACTGGAGTTCATGCTGATCGGCGTATAGCCGGAGCCATCGCGGTGCCGAATCTGGAAAGTGTTGGTGCCTCCCGGATTGAAAATCACACAGCCCGGCAGCTCCATGCCGCCGGCATCGACACCCATCGCAGCCAGCTTGGCCTCGATGCGGCTGGAATCACAGGTATCGTCGATGGCTGACTGAAGGCGACGGTAGGTGAACTTCGCCCCTGAATTCAGTGAACTGCCCAGCGTCTTCTCGAAACCCAGGATCAGCTCGTCCTGATACTGCGATTTCAGATCCGTGGGGGCCACCGAACGGGGATCGGGTGCTTGCCCATACTCATTGTTGGTCGAAACCGGCCCATCACCCAGTGGCGTCAAACCGATGGGATTTCCATTCGCGTCGATCCCGGTGTACGTGAAATATTCGCGGGTGTAAGTCGAAGCAGAAGCGCTGCGGATGGCCACACTGTTTGGCAACGCAAGGTAGTAGCGGCCCAGGTTGGCAAATACCTTCAGCGACGAATCACCAAACACATCCCAGCTGGCGCCAAGACGCGGCGCCCACTGGTCGCCGCTCTCGACATAGGCGAGACCATCGCTGTTGTAGTTGGTGAACCGGTCGTTGCGCAGACCCAGCGTCAACAGCCAGTTGGGCGAGACCTGCCAACGGTCTTCCAGGTAGTACGCCTTCTGCTCGACCGACATGCTCGTTGTCGTGGAGAAAATGTACTTCTGAACGAAATAGCCATTGCCTCCCGGCGGCGAAATGCCAAAGCCGGGATTGGGAGACACACCGGGGCCGACGCGCGAATAGATCCATGCATGACCGGGTCCAGTCATCGCCTGACCCTCATTGTTGGCCTGATAGGTCATGTTGTCGATGCCGGCCGTCAGTTCGTGATCACCGATGCGGTACTGCAGGTCCATCCGCAGGCCGCGTGTTGTACTGCCGGCATCATCGGCCTTGGTGTACAGCCCTGCCTGATCGTTGCGGATCGGGGTACCACCGGTGATGGATGGATCCTGGTTGCCCGGTGAGCTGATGTAAGGGTTGTCGGAGTCCAGCGGATTGGATTCGAGATTGATCTGCCGGCTTCGCCCCCATACGGCACTGAGAGTCAGGTCATCGGTGAGATAGCCTGTGTACTTGAAGATATCGAAGGAGTCCTTGATCTTCGTTGTGTTGGCAAATGTTCCAGCGCGCCCGCCCTCCGACAACGTGTCGTAGTCGAATGCATTGTGGTAGCCCGCCTGGCGGTCGGTATTCTGCAGGCGGGTGTATTCCAGCGCGTGGCTGTCATTGATGTTCCAGTCGAGCTTTCCGTAGAACTTCGGCGCATCAATGGCGTAGTGATTGCGCACTTGCTGCGCGCTCGCGCTGCTCGCTGTAGAGACACCCTCGGTGCGGTCACTTTCTGCTGCGACATGGATGAACAGTCGATCTTCGATCAATGGCCCCCCGGCGTATCCGCTGTAGGTTGTACGCGTGGCCGTGTCGCCCTTGCGATAGCGGTACAGAGTTCCCTGAAGGGTGTCATCGGTGTACTCGTAGCCCTCAGGCAGCCCACGATCGGGGTATCGCACATTGGCTGGAGATGCTGCCAGAGCATCCGGCGACCAGGTGGTCTGGAAGCCGAAGCGCCACGCATTGGTGCCGCGCTTGCCGAGCTGATTGATGACACCCCCCGTCGAACGTCCGTAGCCGGCACTGTAGCCGCCGGTATAGGTCTCCTGCTGGTCGATTGCCCCATAGGGCAGACTGACACCGCCGAGGTTGCTCAGTGGGTTGGATGCATTGAAGCCATTGAGATAGTAGGCATTCTCGGTAACGCTCGAACCGCCAAAGGACAGCACCGAGCGCGAACCGTTGGAGAACGCTCCACTGCCGGAAACAACGCCCGGAGCCAGCAACGCGATGGCTTCCGCACTACGCCCTAGTGGAAGGGTCTCCAGTTGCTCGGAGGTGATGACTGATTTCGATACCGTATTGGTGACATCGATTTTTGGCAGATTGGCCGCCGTCACCTTCACAGCACCCAGCGTGGTAGTTCCCGCGTCACCGACGAACGACACTTCGGTGCCCGCGCCGACCTTGAGCTGGATGTTGTCGCGGCGATCCAGAATCTGTCCATCGCGTTGCAGACTGATGCTGTATTTTCCCACCGGCAACGATCCCAACATGTAGCGGCCGGAAGCGTCGACAGGAACCGTCCGTCTCAGCCCCGAATCGCTCTGCACGATCACAGTCGTACCTTCGGCAACCGCGGCATTGCCATACAAGGAACCCGTCGTGCTCTGCGCGGCTGCGGCGCCAACGAAGGAAGTCAGGAGAACAGCGAGTGCAGTGCGCTTCAACGGCGCAATGGCCGGGCGACATGTCATGGAGCGTCCTTTGGATTGGGTTACACGCCTTTGTTATAGACACGGCGTTACGCCCTTTCCCCCTCCACACGCCACTGAACTCTGGATGGATCGTCTGCAGAATCCGCAGCGGCCAACCTGCACAACTGACGCAATGTCTTGAAACTGATGAAGAATATTCCCCATCGCGCCTATGCAGCCGCAATACGATCCTGCGTCTCGCCAGGCGAAATGCGTCAGTCGGAATGCCGTTGAATTTTCAAGGCGTGTTCAATAAGCGACAAACGACCATTTCCTTTATGACACGGGTTCGGGCCTCAACATCCCCCGGTAATGCACGATCCGCCCCACCAGCGGCGCGCCGATCTCCACGTCGAACACGAACTCCCCGTCCACGTCGCATTCGAAGCTGTTGTCCCCCGGCAGCAGGCTGCGCGGCAGGGGTATGCCCAGCAGTGACCAGCGTCGCGGCACCAGCTGCAGGCGCCCGGCATCGACCAGCAGCGCCAGCGCCACCGAAACCGGACCAAAGCGCTCTACCAGCAACGCCTCGTTGCGCCCTGCTCCTTCGGTCTGCAACGAAGAGAACCGACGACCCGCGAACGTGCGCGTCCATCGCTCCCCACCGGCCTCTGCACTGAATGCCACGCTGACCGGCACGCCCTCGCCTGCCGCCGGAAAGCCGAATGCAGCGCCGAGCAGGCGCGACAGCAGGCCGCGTCCACGCTCCACGCGTGCACTACCACTCCATCGACGCGGTGCACCTGGCGCATGCAGCGACTGCACGCTGCTCGGCAGCTGTGCGTAAGCGCTGCCGAGCACGCGCTGGTACAGGCTGGCGCCGGGCATGTCGTGGCGGAACCCGGTGAAGATGGTGCGGCCTTCAAACAGGCGGTCGTAGTCGCTTACCTCCAGCGCGTGCGTGGCCGGCCGCGCGCCCGCCGCAGGGCGCTCACCGGCCAGCTGCTTGCGGATGATCGCTTCGATCGCCATCGACGGAATGTACGGGCCATCATCGGCCTCGGCCAGCAGATGCCAGCTCTGCTCCATGGGCACGCCATCGCGCATGCCGGTTGCGCGCACGATCATGCCGCCGCGGTGCTCGCCGAATTTCATCAGGTTCAGCACCGTGTAGAACAGGCGCGAACACGGCTCGAGTGACGGCAGCTTCAGATGCAGGCGCGCCTTGGCCAGCAGGTTCAGCACGCGATGCAGCACTTCCGGCACCGGGCCGGCACCCATCCAGATATCGGTCATGGTCGGATGCTCCGGGGGCAGCACCTGCAGGTCGGGCACGTCCACCAGCGAGAAGTGCAGGTTGCGAAGGGGCAGCCGCCCTGGCACCGCCACGGTGAAGCGGCGGCTTTCGGCCAGGCCGATGCCGTGCCCGTCGCGACCACCCCGGCGCAGCTTCACCGGCGAACCGGCATAACCCACCACCGCACGCATGACGTTCAAGCCGATGCCTGCATACGGCGACGGTGCAATGCCGCCTTCCACACGGACGATATCCATGCGCGTTGCCATGTCACGCAACACCGCAGCGGTCAGCACCGGGAAACTGCTGACACCGGACAGCACGTAGACGCCGGCCGCTTTGGCCTGCGCGTCGTACTGCGAAACCCCGAACACGAAGTCGGCGGCATCAGCGAAATCCAGGTAGTCGATGCCGGCGCCAATGCAGGCCTCGATGGCGGCGTAACGCTGCGCGCCATAGTCCTGGAACGGGCCGGAGGCATCCACCACCAGGTCCGGCCGTTCGGCCTGCAGCGCGGCGGCCAGCTGCTGCCGGTCGACCTGCAGCGGCCGCAGCACAGGCTGCCCGGCATACGCGGCGCAGAAGGCCTGCGCGGCGGCGAGCGTGCGCCCGGCGACCAGCACTTCCAACATCGGCAGGTCGGACAGCAACCGCACCAGCCGCCCGCCGAATACCCCATAGCCACCGAGAATCAGGATCTTCACGCAGCGTCCTTGTCGTGTCGTCCGGGCATGGTAGCGCGGCGCCCGGGGCTTCCGCAGTGCAGCACGA
The DNA here is from genome assembly GCF_056759755.1 of Stenotrophomonas sp. STEN046. Taxonomy (NCBI): domain Bacteria; kingdom Pseudomonadati; phylum Pseudomonadota; class Gammaproteobacteria; order Lysobacterales; family Lysobacteraceae; genus Stenotrophomonas; species Stenotrophomonas sp. STEN046. The sequence goes on along the minus strand of NZ_JBRRDR010000022.1, from coordinate 20,791 downwards.
TCCGGCTTTAACACGGCCCATGCTATCGCTGCGCCTTCGTCCACTACGGAGCCCCGCCATGGCTCACAAGAACACCATCTGCGTCTGGTACGACACCGGTGCGCTGGAGGCCGCCAGGTTCTATGCCAAGACCTTCCCCGACAGTGAAGTGACTGCAGTGCATCACGCTCCCGGTGACTACCCGGATGGCAGGCAGGGCGACGTACTGACTGTCGAATTCACCGTCTGCGGTGTTCCCTGCGTCGGCCTCAACGGCGGCCCAACGTTCAAGCACAGCGAAGCGTTCTCGTTCCAGATTTCCACCGAAGACCAGGCCGAGACCGACCGCCTGTGGAATGCGATCGTCGACAATGGTGGCCAGGAAAGCCAGTGCGGCTGGTGCAGGGATCGCTGGGGCGTGTCCTGGCAGATAACCCCACGCATGCTGCTGGACGCGGTGACCGGCGCCGACAAGGCTGCCGCCAAGCGCGCCTTCAACGCGATGATGCCCATGAAGAAGATCGACATCGCCACCATCCAAGCGGCAATCCGCAACGGATGACCCGCTGGGACGCGATCATTGTCGGGGGTGGCCACAACGGGCTGGTCTGTGCCGCCTACCTGGCCCGTGCCGGAAAGAAGGTGCTGGTGCTGGAGCGCCGTGGCGTGCTCGGCGGCGCCGCCGTGACCGAAGAATTCCATCCCGGATTCCGCAACTCGGTGGCCTCGTACACGGTGTCACTGCTGCAGCCGAAGGTGATCGAAGATCTGCGGCTGCATGCGCACGGGCTGCGCATCGTTGCGCGGCCGGTCAACAACTTCCTGCCCTTGCCCGACCACTGCTACCTGCTGGCGGCACCGGGCCGTACCCAGGCCGAGGTGGCGAAGTTTTCCGCGCGCGATGCGCAGATGCTGCCCGCCTATGAAGCGCGTCTGGAGATCTTCGCCGACGTGCTGCGGGACTGGGCGCTGCGGGTGCCTCCGGATCTGGGCGTCGCGCAGGGTTGGCGCGCCCTGCCCGCGTTGTGGCAGATGGGCCGGCTGGGGCGCGAACTGGCCGTGCTTGACCCTGCCTTGCGGCAGGAACTGCTGGACCTGTTCACCTTGTCGGCGGCCGAATATCTGGACCGCTGGTTCGAAAGCGAACCGATCAAGGCCCTGTTTGGTTTCGATGGCATCGTCGGCAACTACGCCAGCCCGTACACGCCAGGCAGCGCCTATGTGCTGCTGCACCACGTATTCGGCCAGTGCAACGGGATCAAGGGCGCATGGGGCCACGCCATCGGTGGCATGGGCGCCATCAGCGCGGCCATCGCTGCTGCAGCGCGCGAGGCCGGTGCGGAGCTGCGGGTAGATGCCGGGGTGCGGCGCGTGCTGCTTGAACAAGGGCGCGCGGTGGGCGTGCAGCTGACCAACGGTGAAAACCTGCACGCGCGAGCGGTGGTCGCCAACGTCAATCCAAAGCTGCTGTACGAACAGCTGCTGGAGCCGGCACAGGTACCTGAGGCGACGCGCGAACGAATGGCGAACTGGCGCTGCGGCTCGGGCACCTTCCGCATGAATGTCGCACTGTCGCGGCTGCCGGACTTCCGCGCCCTGCCCGGCCCCGGCGACCACCTGACGGCAGGCATCATCATGGCGCCGAGCCTGGATTACATGGACCGCGCGTGGCTGGACGCACGCCGCGACGGCTGGTCGCGTGAGCCGATCGTGGAGATGCTGATCCCCAGCACGCTGGACGATTCGCTGGCGCCGCGCGGGCAGCATGTGGCCAGCCTGTTCTGCCAGCACGTGGCGCCGGTGTTGCCCGACGGCCGTCACTGGGATGATCACCGCGACACGGTTGCCGACCTGATGATCGACACCGTCGAGCGCCATGCCCCAGGCTTCACCGCCAGCGTGCTGGGCCGGCAGGTGCTGTCACCACTGGATCTGGAACGCACCTTCGGACTGATCGGCGGCGACATCTTCCATGGCGCGCTCAGCGCCAACCAGTTGTTCTCGGCACGGCCGATGATCGGCCAGGCCGGCTATCGTGGCGCCCTGCCCGGCCTCTACCTGTGCGGTGCAGGTACGCATCCGGGCGGTGGGGTCACCGGCGCGCCGGGGCACAATGCGGCGCAGGTGGTGCTGCAGGATCTGTAGATCCACGCGCTGCGTGGATGCGCGTATACCCAACCGCTTTCATGACCTGCCGTTGGTAGATGCCAACCTTGGTTGGCATAGCGTTGCAGGACGAGCGCCAACCAAGGTTGGCAGCTACCAGATCAAATGATCCTGTCGAAGGCGTGCCAACCAAGGTTGGCACCTACCCGCGTGGGAGGAAGTGTACCGACCAACGGTTGGCACCCACAGCGTCAGATGTTCCTTCGGATCATTTGACGCTGCGCAGATGGTTCGGGCGCTTCGGCGGGCCCGGCGGGCGCCGCTTGTTGAACGGCGATTGCCCGCGCCAGTAGCGGATCAGCAGCCAGCCGAACAGCATGCCGCCCAGGTGCGCGAAGTGCGCCACGCCCGGCTGCCAACCGGTCATGCCCAGCACCAGTTCGCCCACACCGAACAGGATCACGAACGTGCGCGCCTTCATCGGAATCGGCGGGAACAGCAGCATCACCCGCTGGTTAGGGAACAGCATGCCGTACGCCAGCAGCAGGCCGAACACACCACCGGACGCACCCAGCACCGTGGCCGGGTTTTCCAGCATCGATCCCACCAGCAGCTGGCACAGACCGGCACCCACCACGCAGACCAGGTAGTACAGCAGGAAGCGCTTCTCGCCCCAGGTCTGCTCCAGCGGTGCGCCGAACATGAAGACTGCCAGCATGTTGAAGAACAGGTGGCCGAAGCTGCCGTGCAGGAAGCCATAGGTCAGCAGCTGCCACGGCTGGAAGTTGCCGCCAGGCGAAAACGCGTCGAAGCCCTGCTGCAACGGCTGCAGCATGAACGGTTCGAAGGTCTGCATGCCGAGCAGGAACGGTTGCTGCAGCAGGAACAGGATCGCGTTGGCGATCAGCAGGGCCTTGGTGACAGTTGGCAGTCGCGGGAACATGGGGACACCGGCATGGAACGGCCTCCATCATAGCCGCAGCACCGTGACTTGTTGGCGGCCGGGCGGCCGGGCGCGTTCAGTCGCCGCCGCTGCTCAGCCCGGTCCCCACACCGCGGCATCCAGCGCCGCCTGCGGATCGGCCGCAGGCATGCGCACCCGGCCGTTCTCCACCTGCACCCCTTCGGCACGCAGCCGCTGGGACTGCTCACGCCAGCCGGCCGAACCTTCCGCCATTGCGATGCGGCCGTCCGAGCGCAGCACGCGGTGCCAGGGCAAGGCCGGGTCGTCGTTCTGGCCGAGGATGCGCGCGGTCAAGCGTGCGCGGCCAGGCAGGCCAGCACGCATCGCCACCTGGCCGTAGCCCATCACCTGCCCGGCAGGAATCGCATGGATCACCGCCAGGATGCGCGCACGCGCCTGCTCCGGCGTCAGCGCCGCAGGCGGGTCACCAGCAGTACGCCGAGCAGGACCAGCACGGTGCCGGCGATCTGCGCCGGCCCCATCGGTTCGTCGAGCAGCCATAGGCTCATCACGATGGTGGAAACCGGGCCCAGCATACCGACCTGCGCCGCCAGCGACGAGCCGACACGCTGCACTGCCAGCATGATCGCCAGCACCGGCAACACGGTGCACACGGTGGCGTTGACCAGCGACAGCCACTGCACCGCAGCCGGCGCCTGCCACAGCAGCGGCAGTGGATGGGTGATGGCGAAGTGCAGCAGCACCAGCACGCTGGCAACGCAGCTGGCATAGGCGGTCAACCGCACCGCGCCGATGCGCGCGACCACCTGGCCGCTGCCGAACAGGTACAGCGCGTAGCTGAGCGCACTGCCCAGCACCAGAATGCTGCCAAGGATGATCTGGCCGCCTTCGCGCTGCAGGTCGTGGCCGAACGCGATCAGCACGCCCAGATAACTCAGCAGCAGCGCGGCGACCTGCCAGCGACCGGGGCGCTGCCGCGCCAGCAACACGTTGATCAGCAGCACCAGGGTCGGGTTCAAGTACAGGATCAACCGTTCCAGGGTCACGCTGATGTACTGCAGGCCCTGGAAATCGAGCAGGCTGGACAGGTAGTACCCGGTAAAGCCCAGCCACAGCACGCGGGCGCGGTCGGCCCACGACAATGGCTCGGCGCGGCGGGCCGACCACACCGCCATCAGTGCGAACAGGGGCAGCGCCATCACCATGCGCAGCGCAAGCAGGGTGGTGGCATCCACGCCGTGGCGCAGGCCCAGCTTGACGATGATCGCCTTGCCGGACGCCGCGATGGCGCCAATCGCGGCCAGGCCGATGCCGCCCAGTGCGATGCGCGGGGAAGCGGTGGCGATGCGGGAGGAAAGCAGGGACATCAGGACGACGGCGGGCCGCTTGGGGCGGCGCAAGCAAGGCGGGGCGCCGTCAATTGTCGCATGGCGCCAATGACGGAGCCATCCGCCATCCACGCATGGCGTGGATCTACCCTAGCAGGGGGAACGCAGATTGCGCCCGCAGCCCGGCTCAGCGCATGAGCACCACTTCCTCGGCCGAGGTCGGGTGGATCGCCACGGTGTCATCGAACTGCGCCTTGGTCGCACCCATCTTCAATGCCACGGCGAAGCCCTGCAGGATCTCGTCGGCGCCCTCGCCCAGCAGATGGATGCCGACAACACGTTCCTCCGGGCCGGCACAGACCATCTTGAACAGGCTGCGCTGGGTTCCGTTGGCCAACGCCTGCAGCATCGGCCGGAACCGGCTGTGGTAGACGGTCACCTGCCCGTAGCGGGCGCGCGCGTCTTCCTCGCTCATGCCCACCGCCCCCAGCGGCGGATGCGAGAACACCACGCTGGGTACGTTTTCATAGTCCATCTTCGCTTCGGGTCGGCTGCCGAACAGGCGATCCATCAGGCGCCGCGACGCTGCCACCGCCACCGGCGTCAGCCCGACCTTGCCGGCGATGTCACCCACCGCATGCACGCTCGGCACGGCGGTCGTCTGCCACTCATCGACCTCGACCTGCTGATGCTCGCCAATGGTGATACCGAGTGCTTCCAACCCGAGATTACGGCTGTTGCCACGGCGGCCGGTGGCGAAGAACACGGCGTCGAACACGCTCTCGCCCGGGCCGTCATGGCCGATGGCACGCACTTGTTCGCCATCACGCTGCAGTTCACGCAGCCGGTAATTGAAATGGATGCGGACACCCTGCTGGCGCAGGTTCTCGGCCAGCTGTGCGGTCAGTTCGTGGTCGAAGCGTTCCAGCAGGCGCTCGCCGCGCACCAGCAGGCTGACCCGGCTGCCCAGTGCCTGCAGCAGGCCTGCAAGTTCCACTGCGATGTAGCCACCACCGATGATGGCAACCTCGGCGGGCGCCGCACGCAGGTCGAAGAAATCGTCGGATACCAGACCCAGTTCCGCGCCGGGAATGTCGGGCCGCTGCGGATGCGCGCCCGTGGCGATGAGGATCTGCGCAGCGCTGTAATGCACGCCATCGCTGCAGGCCACGGTGTGCGCATCGATCAGATGACCACGCGCCGGAATACGCACCACCCCGGTTTCATCCAGGCGCTTGTTGTAGCTGGTGTGGATGTTGCTGATGTACGCCTGGCGGTGGATCACCAGTTCCTTCCACGACAGCGCCGGGCGCGCAGGCACGTCGAAACCCATCGCGCTGGCCAGGCCGATGCGCTCATGCAGATCGGCCGCCAGCCACATCGCCTTCTTCGGCACGCACCCCACGTTCACGCAGGTTCCGCCCAGCTCACCCGGTTCCAGCAGGGCCACGCGCTTGCCGTACTGCGCTGCGCGGATGGCGCCTGCAAGGCCGGCGGAACCACCGCCAAGGACAATCAGGTCGTAATCATAGGTAGGCGTGTTCATCGGGATCGCTCAAGTCGAGGGAACAGGATCAGTGGCAGGCGCGCATGCGCCGGGAATTCCGCGGACTGCTGGACGCTGCCGCAACGCACGTTGCTGCCGAGCATGCCATGCACTGCTGCAGGACAGACGTGAGGGTGGCCATTACGTGGCTCGCATCGATCAGCCCCGCACGGTGTCGCGCCGCATCGACGGCCACTGCCGGTAGGTCATCGCCCGCCACAGCCATTCCATCGGGCCGAAGCGGAAACGGCGCAGCCACAGGTGGCTGATGACCACCTGGGCGCTGAACAGCAGCAGCGCGAACAGCAGTTGCCACGCGCGCGGCATCACATCGAACCAGCCCAGGCCGTAGTGATTGAACAACAGCGTGCACAGCAGCGACTGGGCAAGGTAATGGGTCAGTGCCATGCGCCCCACCGGCGCCAGCCAGCCCAGCCGCGCACGCCAGTGCACGATCCAGGCCAGGTAGCCCAGGCACATCGGTACACCGCCAACGGCCACCAGTGCCATCGCCGTGGTGGTCGGCAGGTCATACACGCCCGGCGCCAGATACGGCTTCCACACCACGCCCAGCAGCGTCACCAGCAGCCCCAGCGGCAGTGCGACCCAACGCAGGCCCGCATACAGCCGCCCGAAGCGCTCGGGCGTGGTCAACGCGCCGCTGCCGGCGAACCAGGCGCCCAGCAGGAACATGCCCAGCACCTCCGGCCCGGAAATGAACATCCCGCCCAGTGCTGCACCGAATTCATGCAGGCGCTGCGCGTTGGCCTGCATCCAGTCGCCCTGGCCATATACCAGGCGCTGCTGGTCGATGCCCTGCTGCGCGTCCACCAGCATCTTCTGCAGATCCTGCGGCGTGGCCATCGACACCATCGTGCCCACCAGCAGCATCAGCGCAACGCCCAGCGCATACACCAGCAGGCCCATCCATGGCAGCCAGCTGCGCGGCGCTTCGCGGCACGCCAGCAAGGGCAGCGACGCCAGGGCATACAGCACCAGGATGTCGCCGGACCACACCAGCAGCGCGTGGCACAGGCCGATCAGCAGCAGGCCGGCGCTGCGTCGCAGGTAGAAGGGGGAGAAGTCACGACCGGCCGCTTCGGCGCGCTGCGCCATCACCGCAAAACCGGCACCGAACAGCAACGAGAACAGGGTGAAGAATTTCCCCTGCACGAACACATAGACGAACGCATCGGCCCAGTAGTCCAGCCCCTGCCAGTGCGCATCGATGCCGGTGAAGGCCAGGTCCAGCGGTCCGCTGAGCGCCTCGATGTTCATCAGCAGGATGCCCAGCAGGGCAAAGCCACGCAGTACATCCAGCAGCGCGATGCGTTCGCCGGAAGCCACCGGCTGCAGGGAGTGGGAAGCGGCGTTCACGGGGCATCCGGCGGGCAGGTCCGCCATTATGCCGTCGGGCCGCAGGCCATGGATGGCGCTGCCTTGTTCCAGATACGCAACGGCCCGCCGAAGCGGGCCGTTGCTGCCATCACGATCGCAGCGCGATCAGTGCTGGTGACCGCCGTCACCGTGGACGTGGCCGTGTTCGATCTCTTCCTTGCCTGCTTCGCGCACTTCAACGATTTCAACGTCGAAGTGCAGGTCCTTGCCGGCCATCGGATGGTTCAGGTCGACGTCGACCACGCTCATGCCGACCTTCTGGACGGTCACAGCGCGCGGACCGAAGTTGGTCTGCAGCACGACCTGCTGGCCCGGGACCAGCTTGGCGGTACCGAAGTGCTTCTTCGGCACGCGCTGGGACAGGCCGTCACGGCGTTCGCCGTAAGCGTCGGCCGCCTTGACGTCGACGTTGAAGGTCGCGCCGGCTTCCTTGTCCATCATGGCGTTTTCCAGGCCGGGGATGATGTTGCCGTGACCGATCAGGATCGCCAGCGGCTCGCCGCGGTCCTTGGACGATTCGATCGGCGCCTGGCCGGCCTCGGCGACGGTGTAGTGGAAGCGGACAACGCGGTCTTTTTCGATCTTCATGCGCAACTCTGTCTGGATCTGCCGGAGGCAGGCGGGTTGGGGCGGGTTGTCGCCCGGCGGGGACGCCGCCATCATGACGGCCTATCCAAGGTGGCGCATTATCCGGAGATCATGCTCATCACGCCAGTTTCGTCCGGCCCGCGCCGGCTCCTCGCCCCCGCCCTGCTGCTGGCCCTGCCCTTGTTGTTGAGCGCCTGTGGCGGCGGCAAGGCCGTCCGCCCCGCCGCGCCACCGCCCGCCGCAAGCTGGCCCAGCACCGTACCGGACAACCCGGAAGCGGCCAATTCGGTGCTGATGCGCGCCATCAGCCTGGTCGGCACGCCCTATCGCTATGGCGGCAACACCCCTGAATCCGGTTTCGACTGCAGCGGCCTGGTCGCGTATGTCTACCGCGAGATGCTGGACCTGAAGCTGCCGCGCACCTCACGCGACCTTGCGGCCGTGCAGGGCCCGAAGATCGATCCCAAGCGCCTTGCGACCGGCGATCTGGTGTTTTTCGGCAGCCGCGGCAATGTCAGCCACGTCGGCATCTATGTCGGTGAAGGGCGCTTCGTGCATGCCCCGAGCACCGGCGGCACGGTCCGCCTGGATTCGCTCAGCGGCCCCTATTGGAAAGACCATTACACAGGGGCGAAACGTGTTCTTCGCTAAAATGAACAGGCGATATGTTTAAAACTGTGACGGACATCACCTGCCAACTAACGGTTTATTAACGGAATTTTTAACTTATTGCCGCTTTTACAGGGCATGATGCCCCATCGTTTTTTTCCTGTGACCGACGCGTGACGACAAACGACCCGACGTGCCAAGGCCACACAGCCGCTTCTTCGCGTAGTGCCCGCCCGCTTCTGCTGGGCCTGGCATTGTGTCTGACCAGCCTTCCCGCCTGGTCGCAGTCTGCTCCCACCCGTACCGATGCGAGCCCGGCCCCCGCGGCCGAGACCGCCTCCCGCGTCGCCGCCAAGGCCGACGCCGCTGCCCCGCAGCGCAGCCGCGCCGACGCCGCCGCCAGCGCCACCCTGGCCGCCCTGCTGCCGCATCTGGCTGCCAATGACACCATTCCCCTGATGGACCGTTCGGCCATGGTGGCCGGCGACCTCAGCCGCCTTCTTGCCAATTACGACACCAGCAGCGTCGCCAACGGCGGCGTCGTGGTGGCCAGCACCGCCGACAACGGCAAGGTGCAGTCACTGCTGCGCCGGGCCATGACCCTGCTGGGCACCCCGTATCGCTGGGGTGGCAGCAACCCGGACAGCGGCTTCGACTGCAGCGGTCTGGTCGGCTACGTGTTCCGCTCCGCCTTGGGCATCGAACTGCCGCGCGTCTCGCGCGAAATGGCGCACGACGCCAATGCAGAACTGATCAATGATCGCGCCGCCCTGGCTGCCGGCGACCTGGTGTTCTTCGGCCGCAAGGGCCGGGTCGACCACGTCGGCATCTATGTCGGCGATGGCCGCTTCCTGCACGCCCCGAGCACCGGCAAGGACGTCCGCGTGGACACCCTGCTCACCGGTTACTGGGGCAACAAGTTCATGCAGGCGCGCCGGGTCGACCTCTGATCCGGGGCCGCCCTCGCATTGCCTGACAAGCCGCTGCCCTGCAGCGGCTTTTTTGTTGGGCATTGCCTTGTTGGGCGATTCAAGAATGGCCGCTGGCCGCCGCCCGCTGCGTTGGTGCTTGTTGTCACGGTCGTCCTGGCCGCGACCGGCCGACCGCGTTCGGCCACAGCATCCCGGCGCGGGGCGGCGCATCGGGTTGTACGGCTCGGCCGCCCGTGATGCCCGGATGCTGGGGGAAGGCATGGCGGCAAGCCTGGAGATTCCATCACGCTGCGTGATCTGGTTCGGCCAGCCGCAGGCGAACGAGCGCACCGCGCTGGCCGCCGCTGGCTGGCAGCTGCGCAGCGTCATCCCCTGCGCCAGCATGGCAGTCGGCCTGCGCGGTCGCGACCATCTGGTGGCGGTGGTGGACCTGCGGCATCTTGATGCGCAGGCCATCGCGCTGCTGCTGCCCTGGATCGAACAGCACCACCATCTGCCCTGGATTGCGGTACTGCCGCCGGGGCTGGGCAGCCCGCCCCCCGCATGGGTCGCGCTCCTGCGAGCCTGCCAGCAGCAGTTCTCACTGCCGCTGGACCTGCCGGGCCTGCTGACGGCAATGCTGCGGCACTGTGCGGACGACGACACAGCGCCTGCCCCTGTTAGAAATGGCGGCGGCCTGCCTGACCTGATCGGCGACAGCAGCGCCCTGCTGGCAGTGCGTACCGCCCTGCACAAGTTCGCACCGGTCGAGCTGCCCGTGCTGATAACCGGCGAAACCGGCACCGGCAAGGAGCTGGCCGCTCAAGCCCTGCATGCCCTGTCCGGGCGCGGCGGGCAGCCCTTCCTCGCGGTCAACTGCGGTGCGATTCCGGCCAACCTGGTGCAATCCGAACTGTTCGGCCACGAACGCGGCGCATTCACCGGCGCCGCACAGCGTCGCATAGGCCTGTTCGAAGCCGCCCATGGCGGCACCGTGTTCCTGGATGAAGTGGGCGATTTGCCCGCAGACGCACAGACCAGCCTGCTGCGGGTGCTGCAGGAGGGCACGCTGGAGCGGGTGGGCAGCAATCAACCGCTGCGGGTGGATGTGCGCGTACTGGCCGCCACCCACGTCGAGCTGGAACAGGCAGTGGCACAGGGCCGGTTCCGGCGCGACCTCTATTACCGGTTGAATGTCCTGCGGCTGCCGATGCCTCCGCTGCGCGAGCGCGGCAGCGACATCCTGCTGCTGGCCGAGCACTTCCTGCGCAGCTTCCGCCAACGCCACCCGGGCCGGGCACGCGGGTTCGACCCCGGCGCACGCCAGGCGATGCGCGGGTTCGACTGGCCGGGTAACGTGCGCGAACTGTTGAACCGGGTGCAACGCGCAGCGATCGTGGCAGAAGGCGAGCTGATCGGCGCGGCCGACCTCGACCTGGCCGCAGCCGACGCGCCGGCAGGGCGCGCGCTGCTGCAGGATGCACGTGGCCAGGTGGAACGCGATGTGCTGCTGCAGGCACTGCGCCAACATGGTTACAACGTCTCGGCGTGCGCGCGGCACATGCAGGTCTCGCGGGTGACAGTGTACCGGCTGTGCCGCAAGCATCAGCTGGAGCTGCCGGCGCAACGGTAGAACCACGCCATGCGTGGATGCCCGGCAGCCACCGACGAGCCGCCGGGCATGGCCCGCCGCTACAACATGTACGGCACTTTGAAGGCCAGTGTGAAGTCCGGCGCATCCGGGGTCAGGCCAATGCCCAGCAAGGTCACCAACGTGGTGTGCTGGTTCAGGGCGTAGGTCACGCCCAGGTTGAGCGAGGCGGCGTTGGCATCACTGCCGATCACCTTCACCCATTGCCCGCCCTGGTAACGGGTCGAGGCCCGTGTGCTGATCTTGTCGCTGAAGGAAATGCTGAGGCTGGTGCGCTCGTTGAACGCGAATGCCACGCCGGCACCGAAGTACACCGAGCCCCCCAGTTTCACCTCACCCGGGTTGACCGTGTCGGGGTTGCTGTCGATGTCATCGAAACCGCGCGGGAAGGAATGCACGTAACCGGCGTTGGCAAACAGGATGGCCGGATCGGCGGTCTTCACCATCGACACGCCCAGGTTGGCCTGCCACACGCCGTTGCCGGTCGGCTGCTCGCGCGGCACGGCAAAGCGGATGTAATCATCGTCGTCGCGCTCGATCACCTTCCAGTCCAGGCCATACGGTGCGCGACCCGTCGGTGCGGTCACACCGGCGGTGAGGACCGTTTCCGGGCGCCAGCCGCGTTCACCGAACACGCGGTAGTTGGCGCTCACGCCGATGTCACCGATGCCGCTGCCGTTGGTTTCTTCCTGCGCGATCGCTGCGGCGGCACCACCGGCACCGCCCTTCTGGTAGACGGTGCGCCGGGCCAGATAGGGCACGTCCATGTTCAGGGTCAGGTTCGGGCTGACACCCCAGCGCGCGGCCAGGTTGTAGGTCAACGAATCGGACTCGACGTTCTCCACCGCGATGTTGCCAAGGAAGATCGCATCCAGTGCGAGGAAGCCATTGAGGGTCAGCTGCTTGCGGTCGTAGCGGGCGTAGGTAAGCCCGTTCTCGATGGTGAACCGGCGCGAGAACAATGCCGCCTGCTGCTGCTTGACGTCGTCCACGCTGCGCCGCGCTTCCTGCTTGGCCTGCTGCGCCTCGGCGGCGCTGCTGGCATAGCCCTCGCTGCTGGGTGGAACGGCCGAGGCGGCCGCCGACGCCAGCGGTGCGGCAGGCGTTGCGCCTGCACCGGCACGCCCGCTCAGCCGTGACTGCATCGCCTGCACCTGCATGTCCAGTTCACGCAGGCGACGCACCTCCTGCGCGTAGTTGGCCTTCAGTTGTTCCAGTTGCGCGATCAGGGCCTGCATGTCGGCGCCATCAGTGGCCGCAGGCTGCTGGGCGAAGGCGGTGGCCGTCAGCGCCGCCAGCGCCAACGGGGTAAGCCGGAAGAAAGTGTGCATGTCGGTGACCTGCGTTGTGCTTCGATTCCCCCTGACCGGGCCGTGTTACTGGCCCGGGCCCATGCCGCGGTTCAACCCGATCGCCTGCGCCACGTTCTGGCTCAGCGGCAGGTTGTTGCCCACGGTGTTGCGAACCAGCTCCAGCTGCAGCCGGTTGCTGGCGATCTGGCCGTCGCCGGCCAGGGCGATGCCCTGCCCCACGCTGCCATTGCGGATCCACTGCTGTACCAGGCTCTGGCCATCGACCTGCAGCATCAGCCGGGCCTGGTTGCCATCCAGCACGGCGCTGGCACTGGCCCCACCCTGCTGCACCTGGACGATGCGGCTGCCCTCTTCACCCACTGCCGTGGGTACCGCGCCATCACGCACGGTCAGCGTGGTCATGTTGCGTGCGGTATTGCCGTCACCTGCCACCTGCACGCTCTGCACCAGCCCACTGGCATTGGCCAGGCCGGCACTGTCGATGCTGCGCCCGGCGTTGGCCGGCAGTGGCGCATCGGCCGCGGTAACGTGCACGCTGGGCTGGAAGCTCAGCTTGGGCGCACCGCCACTGCGGAAATCCATGCCCAGGGTGAGCGCACCACGCACGCTCGCGCCGTTGGGGCCCTGCCACTGCGAAATCATCGTCACTCCGAACCAGGCCACGTTGTTGCCGCCCACGGTGTAGCGGCCACGCATCAGGTTCAGTTCGGGATCGGGTATCTCCTTCAGGCCACGGCCCGGTGCGCCGTCCGCCGCCAGCAGCGGCGACATCGGCAGCATCAGCAGCAGGGCCATCACTACACGTTGGCATTGCATGATCGTGCCTCCTTCAGAACAGGTCGGCGTGGCTGAAACCGAAGTCGACCAGTTCGGCATCGGTGATCGGTCCCTGCCGCGCATACAACGCGCGGGCACTGGGCCGTTCGCTGGGTTGCAGCAACGCGGTATTGCGGTCGAAGTCGCTGCCGATCACCACGAACACCGCACGCGACGGCCATGCCGCGCTGAACTCGGCCAGTGACAGGCTGCGGTTGCCGAGAATCGGATCGGCCACTTCCACTACGCCATCGCGCACCTGTTTCAGCACGACAAAATGGCGGAAGCCGCGCACATCCATCAGCACCAGGCCCGGTACCCGCAGGGTGCGCAGGCGCGATTCGTCGATGCGATAGCCACGCCCACGCATGCCCAGTGATTCGACATAGCGCTTGATATCCAGCAGCGAAAAGCCGCGTTCCTTTACCAGTTGTGGATCTGAAACCCCCATCATTCCCTCGATCACCGTCGCCTCGGTCGTGTCCAGGTGGTAGGCATAACGCAGGATGGTGGCCAGTGCGGCCGCCCCGCAGCTGTAGTCGGTGTGTTGCCGCACCAGGTTGCGGTAACGCCGCTCCTGCATGCTTTCCACCTTCTGCTGCAGCAGTGCGCCGTTGGGCAGCACGCCGCTGAACACCACCTCGCCCGCCCAGCCGTGGGTGCTGGCAATCAGCAGCAGGCAGGGCAACAGACGCAGGTACCAGCGACGACCGGCCATGGTGTTCTCCAGTGCAAGGAAGGAGCCCCTGCCCCAAGGGGGAGGAGGGACAGGGGCCCCCGGGGGAACCCGGCCATTGGCGGATGGCCGGGCTTGTTGCGCTCAACGCAGGTTCGCTGCGAAAGCGGTCACACCGTGGATCACTCGCCGCCGCCGGTCCCACCGCCGGTGCTCGGCTGCGCCACGGCCAGGGCCAGGCTGTTGGCCTGCAGGTTGCCGGTACCCGATGCCACGTTCACGCCGATGTTGCCGGACGCACCCGAGAACGCGCTGCCGGACAATGCCGAGGTGTTGGTCGCATCGACGTTCACCCAGCGGGTGGTGCTGACCGTGCCACTCAAGCTGGCATACAGGTCGGCCACGCCCAGTTCGACGAACTGGCTGGTGCCGCTTTCACGCGTATCGAAGCCCAGGCCACCCACTCCCGGCCGGTTCGGGTTCATCGTTGCGTTCTGGATCTCGTTGTCCAGATCGATGTGCCCGGTTGCGTTGCCACCCGGATGCGGCAGGTCGCCACTCCACGTATCGAGGTAGTAGTTGGCCATCTGGTAGGCATTGCCGGTGCCGCGGTAGGTACCGGCACCCACGGCCAGGGTACCGCCAGCGACGCGGCCACTCAGGCCGACCTGCACCGTATCGGTGTAGGACTGCACGAAGCCGGCATTGGACACGGTGTTGCCGCTGGACACCTGGTTGGAACTGATGCTGGACTGCGCCATCGCACTGGTCGCCACCGAGGCGGCAAGCGCATTCTTCTGCTCGTTGTTGTTGCCCGACGCGATGTTCACGCCGATGTTGCCCGACGCGCCGCCAAAGGCATTGCCACCGAGGCCGGCCGCGTTGGTGACGCCGGAGTTCATGGTGGTGTTGCCGAAGCCGGCCTGGTTGACGAACACCTCGGCATCGGCCATGCCGAAGCTGAAGGAGGCGTCAGCGGCGGACAGCGATGCAGCGTTGTCCTGTGCGTTGTTGTCACCGGCGACCACGTTGAAGCCGAGGTTGCCGGAGGCACCGGCGCCGACATCATCGGCGATCGAAGCACTGTTGGTGACAAGGCTGTTGCCGGTCATGTTGTTGCTGATCGACTGGCGGTTGTCGATCACGGCGATCGCGGCCGAATCCAGGTCGATGCTGCCGGTGATGGTCGGATCACCCGAGAAGTTGATGTCCGAGCTCAGGCGCAGATCCTTCTCCAGGTTCACGTCGACGCCGTGATTGTTCTTTTCCTTGCGCTCGTCGGCCTGGATGTTGCTGTTCTTCTGCACCTGCTCGTTGACGTTCACCGTACGGGTGCGGCTGACGTTCGAGGTGTCGGTGTTGTTGCGTACCGTGGTGTTGGTGCGGGTCCAGTTGCGGACTTCGTTGTCGGTGTGGTTGTGGGTGTCGTTGCGGGTTTCGGTCACGACATGGTTGTGGTTGATGTTCGCATTGGCATTCTGGTTGTCCCAGCCATTGGCCGCAGCTGCGGTCGAGGCAGTGGCAATTGCCATGGCGAGTACGGTCTGCTTGACGGTCGCTTTCATGGTGCCCTCTCTCTCATCAGGTGATACGTTCGGGTGGTTGATGCTCACGGGTTGCCTTGCACGACCAGGCCCAGCACATTGGCCGTGTCGTTGCGCGCTCCCGCGATCTGATTGAGTTGCAGGACACCGTCGAAGCCCCGCAACGCCGTCGATGCAACACCGACGCTGCGGATACCCGCCGCAACACCGTCACCGGTGTCGCCCTGCCCCCCTGCTGACGCGATGTCCGAGGCGGCCAGCGCCGTGTCATCGGACTCGCGTATTCCTCGCCGGGCCAGCGTCGCGCTGACGACGTTGAGCGTCGTGTTGGCGATGCCGCTGGCCTGGTTGATCGATGCGATGCCACTGGCGCCGGCCAGGGCCTCACCGCTGATATGTGCGCTGGCATCCAGCGGTGCCGACAGCACCACATCGCCACTGCGCTGCTGCCGCGCCGCGATGGCGACCTCGGCCTGTTCAGCGCTGGACAGGCCACGCAGGTTGGCCTGGATGTTGAGATCACCGGCGGCCTGGTTGATCGCTATCGCGCCACTGGCGCCTGCCAACGCGCGGCCTTCGATGCGCGCGACATCCAGATAGGCGAGCATGCCGCTGTAGTCGTCGGCCAGAGCCACGCTGGGCGATGCCAGCAAGGCAACCAGCAGCAGGGCGCGTTTCATTTGCCACCCGCCTGCGCCGGCGCGCCCATCGGGAACTGCGACAGCGCGCCGCGTACGGTATCGCCGATGCCGCGCGTGGTGTTTCCCACCGCTCCCAGCGGGCCGCTCATCGCACCGCTGAGGCTGCTGCCGCTCATCATGCCTTCGCCGGAACGGCCCAGCGTGCCTCCCAGTGCCTGCTGGGTCACCCGCTCCACCGTGGTGCCGCCCGGTGCAGCGACGCTGCCCGACCGCCCCGCCCCGAGCCCGGCATAGTCGTCATCGCTGAGTTCATCCATGCCGCCGGATGCACCGCTGCTGCCGAGTGCAGCGGCGATCTCGCGTTGCGGCTTCGGATCGGCGATGAGCGCCATGCCGGGCGGCGCCATGCGATAGGCCGGACGCGTGGCCACATCACGCAGCAGCACGATCTCGCCGGGCTGCGGCTTCACGCCCTGGCGGGCGCCTGAGGCGCTGGCAAGCAACGGGCAGGCAAGCAGCAACAACAGCAGCGCCCGTGCGGACAAACCAGGTTGGGTGGTGCTGCTGTCCATGCCGCTCTCCCGTTGCGTATGCGCAGGGACAAAGCAGTTTCCGTGCCAACTTCGAAAGGCGCCCACAGCGGGCTTCTTGTGCCGGGCGAAGGCGCTGGCTGGCGCCCCGGTGTTACAACCGCGTGCGGATTTCGTTTGCCTTAACGCGCAGGAAACATCACTGCGCAAGGCCGCCCAAGGGCTGTATCAGCGGTGTTACAGGTGCTGATACAGCCCGTTGCAGTGCCGCTTCAGGCGCGCGGTGGGCTCGGATCGGGATCGTCGATGCCGACATTGGTGGACGGGTTGTCATACACCGCCTGGTCCAGCAGCCCGGTTTCCTTGGCCACCAGCACCGGCACCAGCATCTGCCCGGTCACATTGGTCATGGTGCGCATCATGTCCAGGATGCGATCGATGGCATACAGATAGCCGATGGTCTCCAGCGGCAGGTTGGCCGCACTCAGCACCACCGTGGCCATGATCACTGCCGTGCCCGGCACACCGGCGGTGCCGAAGCTGCCCAGCACCGAGGCAATCAGCACCACCACATACTGTTCCGGCGTCAGCGGCACGCCGCTGTACTGCGCGATGAAAACGGCGCACAGCGCTGGATAGATCGCGCCGCAGCCGTCCATCTTGATGCTCGCGCCCAGCGGCACGGCGAACGAACCGTAGTCCTTGTTGACCCCCAGATTGTGGGTGATCGAACGCAGCGCCACCGGCATCGCCGCGAAGCTGGACGAACTGACGAAGGCGACCTGCATGCCCGGCGCCGCACCACGGAAGAACTTCAGCGGGTTCAGCCCATGGGCCAGCAGCAGCGCGCTGTACACCACAACGATATGCAGCGCGCAGGCGACATACAGCGCCAGCACGAAGTGACCCAGCGGCAGCAGCTTTTCGAAGCCATAGCTGCCGACCAGGCCGGCGATCAGGCCGAAGGTGCCGATCGGGGTGACTTCCAGCACGAAGCGGGTCACCTGGATCATGATGTCGCTCATCTGCCCGACCAGCTTGCGCGCTTCGGTGACCTTCTCGCCCAGCTTGACGATGGCAAAGCCCACCAGGCCGGCGAAGAAGATCACCGGCAGGATCGAACCACGTCCGGCGGCAAGCACGGTCTCACCGGCCGCATTGACCTTGGTGCCGATGCCCGACAGTGCGTAGAACACGTTGGACGGCACCACGTCCAGCAGCACCTGCACCACGCTGGGCACTTCGCGCGGCACGTAGTTGCTGGCCATCGACAACTGCAGGCCGCCGGCACCGGGTTGCAGCACGGTGCCCACGCCGAGGCCAACGCACACGGCCAGCGCGGCGGTGATCACGAACCACAGGAAGGTGCGGCCGCTGAGCGCAGCAACCGACTTCTGGCCGTGCAGCGAGGAGATCGCATTGATGACCGCGAAGAACACCAGCGGCACGGCAATCATCTTGATCAGGGTGACGTACAGCTCACCGAGCGGGCCGAACCAGGTTTCAGCAGCCGGGCCGAGCGCCCAGCCGGCCAACGCGCCAAGCACGAAGCCACCGACCACGCGCTGCCAGAATGGAATCCGCAGCCAGGCAGAGACCAGCTTCATAGGCAATCCAGGGGGGAAGGAAGGGATGCTGGCACGATAGCCCAAGGCGCGGCGCAGAACGACCGCCGGGCGGGCAAATCAGTGTGTCATCGGCGTGCCTTGCGAGGCCGGGCATAATGAACACCCCGTTTCACTTTGTGAGATTCCTGCGTCCATGCGCCGTTCCGTCTCCCTGTTGGCCGCCTGCGCCACCACCTTGCTGCTCGGCGCCTGCGCCAGCACCGCCCCTGCTTCCGCTCCGGCCGGCCTGAAGGTTGCCGTTGCCCCCGTCGCCCATCCGGCCGGTGAAACCCCGCAGTGGTGGTACCGCAGCGGCGCCGCCCAGGCGGCGGCCAATGGCGCGATGTCCGGCAAGGCCAAAAACGTCATCCTGTTCCTCGGTGACGGCATGAGCCTGACCACCGTGGCGGCCTCGCGCATCTACGAAGGCCAGCAGAAGGGCGGCTCCGGCGAAGAAAACCTGTTGTCGTGGGAGCGTTTCCCGGCCACCGCGTTCAGCAAGACCTACAACACCGATTCGCAGACCCCGGATTCGGCCGGCACCATGACCGCCATCACCACCGGCGTGAAGACCCACATGGGCGCGATCGGCGTCAGCGCCGGCAGCCGCACCGACTGTGCCGACAGCCTGTCCAAGGGCCTGCTGACCTGGCTGCAGCTGGCCGACAGTGCCGGCCTGGCCACCGGCGTGGTGTCCACCGCGCGCCTGACCCATGCCACCCCGGCCGCCACCTACGCGCACTCGCCCGAGCGCAACTGGGAAAACGACACCGACCTGACCGAGGCGGCCAAGGCCGCCGGTTGCAAGGACATCGCCCAGCAGCTGCTGTCGACCTCGCGCTACGGCCGCGGCCCGCTGGTCGCCCTCGGCGGCGGCCGCGGTGAATTCACCACGGTGGAAGAGCGCGACCCCGAGTACGACGACAAGGTCGGCCAGCGCCTGGACGGCCGCAGCCTGGTACAGGAATGGCAGCAGGCGCACCCGCAGGGCGCCTATGTGTGGAACAGCAAGCAGCTGCAGGCCGCCGCCAACGCGCCGGCCATCCTCGGCCTGTTCGAGCCGGACCACATGCGTTACGAGTACGAGCGCCCGCAGGATCCGGCCGGCGAGCCGAGCCTGGCCGAGCTGACCGCTGCGGCGATCAGGAACCTGGCCAAGCACCAGGAAGGCTATGTGCTGATGATCGAAGGCGCGCGCATCGACCATGCCAACCACAGCGGCAACGCCTACCGCGCGCTGACCGAGACCGTGGCGCTGTCCGACGCGGTGCGCGTGGCCAATGAACTGACCTCGGCCGATGACACCCTGATCATCGTCACCGCCGATCACTCGCACACCCTGAACTTCGTCGGCTATCCGGCGCGCGGCAACCCGATCCTGGGCAAGGTGAAGGACAAGGGCGGTGAAGACGGCGCCGGCAAGCTCGATTACGCGCTGGACGGCAACGGCCAGCCCTACACCACCCTGAGCTACGCCAATGGTCCCGGCCATACCGGCAGCAGCAACCAGCAGCCGGCGGGGCCCAAGCGTTATCCGCACAACCCCAGCAGCTTCGAGCCGGCCAACGGCCGCCCCGACCTGCACGCGGTCGACACCGAGCATCCGGACTACATGCAGGAAGCGCTGGTACCGATGAAGTCCGAATCGCACGGCGGCGAAGACGTCGGCATCTGGGCCCGCGGTCCCGGCAGCAAGGCGATCCGCGGCACGCTGGAACAGAACGCGATCTACCACATGATCGTGCAGGCCACCCCGGCCCTGCGTGATCGCCTGTGCGCGGCCGGCACCTGCGACGACAAGGGCGTACCGGTTGAACTGCCGGCACCGGCCACCTTCGAGCGCAAGGCCGAGGGCAAGTGATGGCGTGGCCGGCACGTCCGCGCGGCATCGGCCATCGCCTGGGGTGGTTGCCGTTGCTGGGCGTGCTGGCCAGTGCCGGTGCACTGGCACAGGGCCCGGCCTGCAAGGTGCTGACCGAAGAACACGGTCTGTGGCTGCTGCCCGGCTGCGAGGTTGCCAATGGCCGGCCGCAGATCAGCCGGGAGACCCTGGCCGATCTTCCCTATGACGATCGCGGCCTGGCCGTGGTGTATGCCGGCGACGGCTTCCACTACGTCAACCGCAAGGGCCGCAGCCTGCCGGTGATCACCTGGGACAACGGCCCTGAAACCGCGCAGGAAGGCCTGCTGCGCGGCCGCGTAGGCAACCGGATCGGCTACTTCGACCTGCAGTTCCGCCAGGTCATCCCGGCCACTTTCGACTTCGGCTGGCCGTTCCAGGACGGGGAGGCCGAGGTCTGCAATGGCTGCCGTCGTGGCACGCCCGATGGCGATGGGCATACGCCGATGGAAGGCGGCGACTGGTTCCGCATCGATCGCAAGGGTCGGCGGGTCAAGTAGGGTTTTTGCAGGGCTGCGCCCTGCACCTGCCGAAGCAGAAGCAAGATCAAAAGCGGCTCTGGTTTTCTGTGAGTGGGGCGGGGGGGGGGGGGCGTCCCCGGCTTAAACCCTTGGGTGGGGGTGGGTTGGGCCCTATCTTGGGCCCAAAGGGTCCTGCCAACCAACACCGCCCCACCCCCGACAGGTTCCCGAGGCGGCTGGTACTGGCTGCTGTTGGTAGGTG
>NZ_JBRRDR010000021.1:0-66202 GCF_056759755.1 Stenotrophomonas sp. STEN046 | reverse complement strand
GTGCCGACCGTTGGTCGGCACGGAAACATCGGTAGGTGCCGACCGTTGGTCGGCACTACATGAAACGCTCCTCAAAGAACTCGTCCAGCGCCTTCCACGCGCGCTTGGCCGCCCGTTCGTTGTACTGGCAACCCGGCGGGCTGTTGGCATCACGCTCGGCGAAGCAGTGCACCGCGCCGCTGTAGTTGGTGAACTCCCAGTCCACCTTGGCCGCGTCCATTTCCTTCTGGAAGCTGCCGATGTCCTCGGCGCTCACGCTCTTGTCGTCCGCGCCGTTGAGCACCAGCACCGAGGGATGGTTGCCACCGGCCTGCGCCGGCAGCGGCGAACCCAGCCCGCCGTGCAGGCTGACCACGCCGGCCAGCGGCGCACCGGCACGGGCCAGTTCCAGCACCGTGGTGCCGCCGAAGCAGAAGCCCACCGCGCCGATCCGGCTGGCATCCAGCGGCGCCTTTCCGGCCTGCGCCTTCAACACATTCACCGCCTCCAGCGCGCGCGCGCGCAACAGCGGCCGGTCATTGCGCAGCTTGGTCGCCACCGGGCCGGCCTCGGCATCGGTCTTCGGCCGCACGCCCTTGCCGTACACATCGGCCACCAGCACTACGTAGTCATCGCCGGCCAGCTGCTTGGCCTTCTCGATGGCAGAAGCGTTCACGCCCTTCCAGTTCGGCACCATCACCAGGCCCGGACGCTTGTCATTGTCGCCGTCGTCATAGACCAGCACGCCGCTGAAGGTCGTGCCCTGGTGCTTCCATTCCACCGGCTGGGTCTTCATCGCTGCCCATGCCGGCATCGCCGCCAGCCCCAGCATCACCGCCACACCGCATCGCCAACGATTCATGCGCCTGCTCCAGCAAGAGGGAACCGGGAGTGTACGGGGCCGGCGTGAAGCCGGAGCAGGCAATGCAGCCCCACTTCAGATCCAGACGAGCAGGCCGATAGGTACTGTCCAGCCATGCCCCCCTTCCCCAACAAGGATGTCCCGTTTCGTGAAAACCCTGGGTTCCACCGCGCTTGCCTCGCTTGCCCTGCTGCTGCCTGCTGCCCAGCTGAGCGCCAGTCCGCTTGACGAGACCTTCACCGCGTTCAGCCGTTGCGACGCCGCCTTCTTCTCCAGCCTGCACACCCATGCAGATGCATGGGCCGTGCACGCATCGTTGGGTGGCACGGGCACGATCAACTGGATCGAGAGCAAGGATCGTTCCGAGGCCACCAACGAAGTCCAGCTCCGCGGCCAACCCCGCATCGGCGGCCTGCCCGTCACCAGCTACTTCGACAACACGTCGGACCTGGGCGTGCTGGGTCGTTACATGACCTGGGGGTTCACCTTCGATGCGCCGCTGGACGCGGTGGTCAAGCAGCTGTCGCCATTGATCGAACACGCCGACCGCCTGCAGGGCGAACGCGGAATGCATGTCCGCAGCGAGGTCCGCGCAGGCGATCAGTGGCTGCCCTCTTCCAATCGCGGCGGCATTGCCTCCGGACGCATGCTTCTGGAACGGGTGCTGATGCTGGAATCCGGCGGCGGCAGGACCATGGTGGGATGCTCGCTGCAGGGTGCGGTGGATGCAGATGTCGTGGCCCAGCTCCGCCCCGACGTACCCGCTGCCGATCGCCCGCAGCCGCAGGCCGCCGGCCGGCGACTGGAAGACGTGCCGGTTCTCAAGACTGTTGTTGATGGTCTGGACAACCCGTTGCTGGCACCCCGGTTCACATCGTTGACCTACCGCTACCAGATCAAGGGCAAGGCCTCCTCCACTACCCCGACAACCATCACGATGGTGGCCGACAACGGGCTGTTGAAGATCACCGAGGACTACACCTCGTTCACCATGCGGCGGTTGTCAAAGGCCAATCTGTTCCAGTTGGCATCGATGCGCGACGCAGCAATGACGCTGCAGACCCGTTCACTGAAGCAGGATCTTCCAGCAGCGTGGACACCTGGCAGCCGGTTCCGCGCTGAAACGACGATGGTTTTCTATCCGGAACGCAGCACTTCAAAACCACTCAGCACCGACCTGGCCTGCGTGATCGGAGAGCGCTTCCCGGCGCGCGAGATATCTGCTTCGCTTTCTGGCGATGCGATCCGGCTGGAGTGCAAGGTCGACGGCGATCGCAGTGTTCGTGCCTTCATCGAGGACCTCGGCATCGCGATCTCCCTGGAATCGCATGGCAAGTACGGCGCATCGGTGTACGACATCCTCGATTTCGAGGTGGTACGCTGACCAACCGCTCTGCACGGTCGGCTTCGATACGCGAAGCCGATCGTGCCTGCCCTGCCATTGGCATGTTCCGATGACCCTTGTTGATCGTTTTCTGTCTGGCCTGATCCCACGCCTGCCCGCCGAGGATGCCCCGCAATGGGCGTGGGTCCAGGGCGCCAGCGCCGAAGACCTGCAGCGCCTGCGCGCGCAATGGCCGCAGGTGCCGGACAGCCTGCTCGCGTTGCTTTCGCAGGTGGATGGCACCCATTTCCGCGAGTATCCAGGCGGCGAGGTGTGCGTGCTGATGCTCGGCTCCGATGTCGGCGACTATCCGTACTACCTGCGCTCGGTCGCGCAGATCTTCGAAGACCAGCAGCAGTGGGACGACAGCATCCGTTCCATCTACGAAGAATGGCTGGATGACGAGCCGGACATCCTCGGCGCCGGCATCGACGCCGATCTGCCGATGAACCGCCGCCTGTGCTTCTCGCACTGCATGAACAACGGCGGCACCTCGATGCTGTACCTGGATTTCGATCCCGCACCCGGTGGCAGCGTCGGCCAGGTAGTGCGCTACCTGCACGACCCGGACAGCTATGCGGTCATCGCACCCAGCTTCGATGCCTACCTGCAGCAGCTGATTGATCGCGATTACGCGTTCATCGACGACGACCAATGAACGCAGCCGAGCGTGGGCTCTGCTCTACAGTAGATCCACGCCATGCGTGGATGAAGTTCTCCGAAGCTTGCCGGCGCTACCTTCAGGCGATACCCAATCCCGGAATCGCACTGATGCTGTCCGGGTCGAACCCGGCCAGTTCGGCGAAATGGCGGCCACGTGCCACGTAGTCACGGTACGCACCGAAACTCGGCGCCCCCGGTGACAGCAGCACCACCCCACCCTGCGCGCCCAACGCGGCGCGGGCCAGCGCCATCGCTTCAGGCAGATCGCCCGCCGCATGCAGCCCGAAGCGACCGGCATCGGCCAGCGGCTGCAGCATCGCGTGGATCCGCGGGCCATTGCTGCCCATGGTCACGATCTCCACCGGCGGCACGTCGTGCGCCATGTGCTGCATGAAATCGGTCCAGTCCAGGCCACGGTCATGCCCGCCCACCAGCAGCGCGATGCGCTGGCCGGCGAAGCATTCCAGCGCGGCCAGGCTGGCATGGGGCGTGGTGCTGATCGAATCATTGACGTAGGTCAGGCCATCGGCCTCACCTACACGCTGCAGGCGGTTGGGCAGCGGCCGGAACTCCTGAACCGCGGGCGCCAGCGCCACCGCATCCAGGCCCAGCGCCTCCAGCGCGGCCAGCACCGCGCACAGGTTGCCGCGGTTGTGGCGGCCCGGCAGCGGCGTGTTGCGCGTATCGAACACGGCCTGCTCGCCGCGATGCACCGTATCACCGCGCATGTGCCAGCCCTGCGGCTGGTTGAACCAGACCACGTCACTGTGCGGCAGCTGCAGCGCGGCCAGATGTGGATCGGCTGCATTGAGCACGGCGATGCGCGGCGCAGCTTCAGTCACCAGCCGCAGCTTGTCTTCGATGTAGCGCTGCTCGCTGCCATGCCAGTCCAGGTGTTCCGGAAACAGGTTCAGCACCACTGCCACCTGTGGGTGCGCGCCACTGCGCGCCACTTCGCCGGTCTGGTAGCTGGACAGCTCCACCGCCCAGTACGCGGGCGCCGGTTGCGGGTCCAGCACTTCCAGCAGCGGCAGGCCGATGTTGCCGACCAGCCCGGTGCGATGCCCCGCCGCGCGCAGCAGGTGCGCGACCAATGCGGTGGTGGTGCTTTTGCCCTTGGTACCGGTCACGCACACGGTGTCGTGCACGGTGCCATCGGCGGCGGCATGTTCGGCAAACCACAGTGCGGTGCCGCCCATGAAAACGGTGCCCCGCTCCGCCGCCGCCAGCGCGATCGGCAGATACGGGCTGATGCCCGGCGACTTGATCACCACATCGAAGGCAGCCAGCGCCTCGGCCGACGGCTCACCACGGACGTCCAGCGCACCGTGTGTTTCCGCACGCGCGGCCCGGACCTCGGCAGCCGGGCAGAACAGGCTCAGGCCAAGCCCGGGCAGTCGCGCGCGCAGCACGGCAAACGCCGCACGTCCCTCCCGTCCCCAGCCCCACAGCGCAACGCGCTTTCCCTCAAGCTGCGAAATCTTCACGTACCCGTTCCCACAGCGCGGCCGGAATACGATGCTCGCCCTGCAGCTGCAGCAGCGGCGCCAGATCCAGCTCCGCCGCTTCCAGCTGCGGTTGGATCTCGTTGCAGAAGCGCTTCACCAGCACGTCTTCCTTCCACTCCGCGCGCTGCGCCAGGGTCGCCATTGCCGCCCGCGATTCGCGGCCTTCGCCCACGCATTCGAACGGCTTGTGGTCCTGGAATTCCAGCAGCGCATCGAAACCACCGGCCTGTTCGATGTCGTCCAGCAGGTTGCGACCGAAGATGCGTACCAGGCGCGTCTTGGGCATGAACGGTGCCAGCGCCAGGAACACGAAGTGGCACTTCGGGCAGACACCGCACCAGCGGTTCACCGGGCGCTCGCCGAGGATATGGAAGTTGCGGTTGCAGCTGGAGAAGTGCGCGTCGTAGAAATCGCTCTTGGCGAACTGGCGGGCCACCGCCAGCTCGGACATCGGTCGCAGCAGCGAGTAGTACTGCAGATCGGCGGCGACCTGCTTCTGTACATGCGCGCCGAAGGCCTGCTCGAACGCCCAGCCCTTGGACCACTGGTGGTTGACCTCGCCGGTGCCCGGAATCTGGCTGCCATAGCTGGCCGAACGTTCATTGGAGAACACCACCTGGTCCACACCCTGCAGCAGCGCGGCCAGCACCATGATCGCCGAGTTCACCGCAGTGACCGGGATATGGCCGTTCCAGGCGCCCTGGCGGTTGAGCTCGAACAGTTCCGGCGCCAGTGCGCGCCCCAGGTTGAGGGTCAGCAGGCCGGTGCGTTCGGCACAGGCACGGATCAGCTGCGAGCTGCCGATCCAGGTCACCGTTTCATCGACGCCCGCGCGACGCAATGCTTCGATGCTGACCAGCGAATCCTTGCCGCCGCCGATGGCCACCAGCGCATGCGACTGCAGGCCAAGTACCGGCGCCTGCACCGCCTCGCCCTTTGCCGGCAGGCGGAACCGCCCACGCAGGTTCAGGCCGTTGCGGTAGGCGAACTCACCCAGGCCATTGAGGTAGATCGCCTCCACCAGCGCCGCGGTATCGGCATCGATGCTGTAGCTGTCGATGCTGACCGTATCGGGCACGCCGGCCTTGTAGTAGCTCACCCCGGCGATCAGGTGCAGCAGCTGCAGCGCGCGCTGCACGGCGGCCGCGCGCGCATCGTCCAGCACGAACGGAGCGCCGGGCACGGTAACGGTTTCCACCATCTCAGGGCCGTCATCGAAGGCGTAGACCAGCTTGGCCACGCCGGTGTCGGCTGCAAGTTCGCAGCGGACGAAGCGGAAGCGGGAAACCTGGTGTTTGTCGAAAGCAGTCATGGTGTATCCGGTCAGGCACGCGCCTGCGCGGTGGCGCAGGGCGTGTCGGTGGGCGGGTGCAGGGCGTGGACGCAGATCACTCGATCACGTCTTCGCGCGGCATCGCGCGCTGGTTGTAGGTGTTGGACATCACGTAGCCGTAGGCACCGGCATCGGCGATCAGCATCACATCGTCCGGCGCGGTCGACACCGGCAGCTTGCGGCGCTTGCCGAACACATCGCTGGATTCGCAGATCGGGCCGACCACATCGAACGCGGCCTCGGCGTAGCCGCCCTGGCGGCTGAGATTTTCAATGTCGTGCCAGGCGTCGTACAGCGCCGGGCGCATCAGCGTATTCATGCCCGCATCCAGGCCGACACGGCGCACGCCATCCTTCTCCACCACCTGGGTAGCGTGGGTCAGCAGCACACCCGATTCGGCCACCAGGAAGCGGCCCGGCTCGATCGCCAGGCGGAACGCCGGGTGCAGTGCCTTGACCTCGGCCAGGCCCTCGGCCCAGGCATCCAGATCGAAAGGTTCGTCCTCGTCGCTGTACGGAATCGGCAGGCCACCCCCGATGTCGATGGTGTGCACGCTGCCGATGCGTCGGGCGAAGCCGGCCAGTTCATCGCACATCAGGCGCCAGTGCTGCGCGGTTTCCACGCCACTGCCCAGGTGCGCGTGCAGGCCGACCACGCGGGTGCCCAGCTCGGTGGCCGCGCGCACGAACTCGTCGACGCGGGCGATGGGCAGGCCGAACTTGGATTCCTTGCCGCCGGTGCGGACCTTGGCGTGGTGGCCTTCGCCCCGGCCCAGATCGACACGCAGCCACAGCTCGCGGTTGCGGAACAGGTCCGGCCAGCGCTGCAGTGCTTCAACGTTGTCCACGGTAACGGTCACGCCCAGCGCGAACGCGGCTTCGTATTCCTCGCGCGGGCAGAAGCTGGGGGTGAACAGCACCCGCTTGGGCGACAGCTCCGGAATGGCCTGGAACACATGCTTCAGTTCGCCATGCGACACGCACTCCAGGCCGAATCCTTCTGCTTCCAGCAGCTGCAGGATGGCCGGGTGGCTGTTGGCCTTGATCGCGTAGTAACGCTGGTCGATCGGCTTGATTGCCGCCAGCGCGCGCGCGCGCGCACGCACCGTTGGCAGGTGGTAGACATAGCGCGGCGTGCCGGCATCGGCCAGCTGCAGCAGGTGCGCACGCTGGCCCCGCCACCATGGCGTGCCGCGCGGGCGCACCGTGCCGGCGATCTCGCGCCAGCGCGGGCCGAACACTTCGGTCTCTTCCACCGGCATCGCGCCGCTGTCGATCAGCTCGGCGTGCAGGATCGGCAGCAGGCCATCGGCATCGGCTTCGTCGATGACGAAGGTCAGGTTCAGGTCATTGGACGACTGCGAGATCATGTGCACGCGTTCACGGCCAAAGGTGGCCCACACATCCGACAGCTTGTGCAGCAGCGAACGCATGCCCAGCCCGACCAGGGTGATCGCCGCGCACGGCACGATCACCTTCACCTTGCAGATCCGCGACAGATCTGCCGACAGCGCGGCCAGCACATCGGTGTTGACCAGGTTTTCCGACGGGTCCAGCGACACGGTGACGTTGGTCTCGGCCGAACCGATCAGGTCCACCGACAGGCCATGCTTCTTGAACAGCCCGAACACGTCGGCCAGGAAGCCCACCTGCTGCCACATGCCGATGCCTTCCATCGACACCAGCACGATGCCGTTGCGGCGGCTGATCGCCTTCACCCCCGGCACCGGCGCGGCATTGCCATCGATGCTGGTGCCCGGCAGTTCCGGGCGCTCGGTATCGAGGATGGCCATCGGCACGCCGGCGTCGCGGCACGGCTTGATCGAGCGCGGGTGCAGCACCTTGGCGCCGGTGGTGGCGATTTCCTGCGCTTCGTAATAGTCCAGCCGGGTCAGCAGGCGCGCGTCCGGCACATCCTTGGGGTTGGCACTGAACATGCCCGGCACATCGGTCCAGATTTCCACGCGGCTGGCACCGAGCAGCGCACCGAAGTACGCCGCCGAGGTATCCGAACCGCCCCGGCCGAGGATGGCGGTGCCGCCGTCGGCGTGGCGCGAGATGAAGCCCTGGGTGATCAGCAGCCGGGTCGGCTGCGCGCGGAAGCGCTGCGCCCACCCGGCATCGGCACGCCACTGGCAGTTCACCGACAGGCGCTGCGACCAGTCGCTCTGGTTCGGCTGCGGCGGCAGTGCATCCAGCCACTGGCGGGCATCCATCCAGCCGAAATCCAGGCCGCTGGCGCGCAGGTAGGCCGCGCCCAGGCTGGAGGACAGCAGCTCGCCCTGGCCCAGCACTTCAGCCTGCCAGTCCAGCGGACGGGTCGCGGCACGCGGGTCATCCAGCAGGCCCTGCAGCACGGCCAGGCGTTCGGCCAGTACCTCGGCGCCGAGGCCCAGTTCCTGCAGGAAACCCTGGTGGCGCTCGACCAGCGCAGCGATGCGATCGCGGCTGTCGGCGGCACCGTCGGCAATCGCGGTCAGCTCGTTGGTCACCCCGGACAGCGCCGAGACCACCACCAGCACGCGCGATCCGGTTTCTTCCGCGCGTTTTTTCGCCAGCTTCCCGATCGTGTCCCAACGGTGGCGACGCGACACCGAGGTGCCGCCGAACTTCAGTACGATCCAACGATCGACAAGGGGGGAAGCTGACATGGATAGGCTGTGTGTAATATGGGGGAGCCGCCCCTGGGGGCGGAACCTTTGATTCTAAGCCCAATACCGCCTCCAATGACCGCTTACCGCTACCTGCAGCTTGATGTCTTCGCCCATCGTCCCGGCACCGGCAACCCGCTGGGCGTCGTGTTCGACGCTGACGGGCTCTCCAGCGCCCGGATGCAAGCCCTGGCGGCCTGGCTGAACCTGTCCGAGACCGTGTTCTTCCGGCGCCCCACCGCCCCCGGCGCCGACTACCACATCCGCATCTTCACCCCGGGCAGCGAACTGCCCTTCGCCGGCCATCCCAGCGTGGGCGCGGCGTGGGCAGCGGTCACCTGCGGTCTGGCGCGGCCGCGCGACGGCGCACTGGTGCAGCAATGCGCCGCCGGGCTGCTGCCGGTGCGCGTTGGCGGCCCGGCCGACGCACCGACCATCCAGCTGGCCAGCCCGCCCGCCGTGCAGGTACCGATGTCGCCGGGCGGCATCCCCGCGTCGCTGCTCGCGCTGGCTGCGCAAGCCCATATGCCGCAACTGTGGGACAACGGCCCGCGCTGGTGGCTGCTGCCGTTGCGCGATGCCAGCAGCGTGCGCACGCTGGCACCGGACATGGCCGCGCTGCGCGACTGGAGCAATGCCACCGGCGCAACCGGGATCGCGGTCTTCGCCCCGGAGCCATGTGCGGAGCACGCGCTGGTGGTCCGGGCGTTCTGCCCGGCCGATGCCGTGAACGTCCCCGAAGACCCGGTTACCGGCAGCGCCAACGCGCTGATCGGCGCCTGGTTGCGGCAACACGATGCGCTGCCCGGCGTGGACGGAAGCTACACGGCCAGCCAGGGCCGCGAGATCGGCCGCGATGGCCGCGTGCAGGTCAGCATCGATGCACAACACACGGTGTGGATCGGCGGCCAGGTGCAGCCCATCATCGACGGCAACATCCACTGGTAGCGCCGGGCCATGCCCGGCGGCCTTGCCGCGCTGCGCGCTCGCGGGGCATGGCCGCACGCTACCGTATACCCCTCATTTATGGAGTTTCGCCCCGATGACCACCCGCCGCTTCCTGCAACTGGATGTGTTTTCCCCACGCGCCGGCGCAGGCAATCCATTGGCCGTCGTGCTTGATGCCGAGGGTCTGGACGATGCCAGCATGCAGGCCATCGCACGCTGGACACGCCTGCCAGAAACAACCTTCGTGTTCCCCGCCCAGGTACCCGGTGCGTGCTACCGGCTGCGCATGTTCAGTCCGCAGAAGGAAGTCCCGTTCGCCGGCCATCCCAGCGTAGGGACCGCGCACGCGGTGCTTCAGGCCGGCCTTGCCACGCCGGTGGACGGCCTGCTGGTGCAGGACGGCATCGCCGGCGCGCTGCCCCTGCGCGTGACCGGCGAAGGCGACCAGCAGCGCATCGCCATCCGCACCCCGCGTGCGCAGCTGGCCGAGACTGCCGAGGCCAGCGACCCGCGTCTGCAGGCTGCATTGCACGGCTGGCCGCTGGGTGGGCTGCCTCCGGCACGCATGCAGGGCGGCCGCAGCTGGTGGGTGGTACAGGTCGCCGATGAGGCCGCGCTTCGCAGCCTGCACGCTGACTGGGACGCCATCGCCACACTGGCCGAATCAACCGACAGCATGGGCGTGTTCGCCTACGCGTTTGCCGATGGCAGCGATGGCTACGACCTGGCGGTGCGCGCCTTCGTCGGTAACGGTCGACGCTTCGAGGATGCCGCCTCCGGTGCGGCCAACGCAGTCCTTGCCGCGTGGCTGGACCTGCGCGACGCCCTGCCCCGCGGCCGCCAGCCCTTCGAGGTCAGCCAGGGCCGCGAGGTGGGCCACGATGCCCGGCTTACCCTGCACGTGGATGACGCCGGTGAGGTCTGGTCCGGCGGCCAGGTGCAGACGGTGATCAGCGGCACCATGGATTGGTGATTGCCGCTGCGTGGTAGCGCCGGGCATCGCCCGGCGCTACCACCCTCAACCCAGCTCGGCTTCCAGGCTGATCGGCACCGCGCTCAGCGCTTTGGAAACCGGGCAGTTCTGCTTGGCGTCCTCGGCAATCGCGCGGAACTTCGCCGCATCGATGCCCGGCACCACGGCCTTCACTTTCAGCCGGATCTGCGACAGCTGCGGGCCGCCTTCCATCGACAGATCAACCTTGGCTTCGGTATCCAGCGAGTCAGGGGTGAATCCCGCTTCGCCCAGCTTGGCCGACAGCGCCATGGTGAAACAGCCGGCGTGTGCAGCGGCGATCAGCTCCTCGGGGTTGGTGCCTTTTTCGTCACCGAAGCGGCTGTTGAAACCGTAGCGGGTCTTGTCCAGCAGGCCACTTTGCGGCGTGCTCAACTGGCCCTTGCCCGACTTCAGGTCACCTTCCCAGTGGGCGGTTGCGTGTCGCGAGATTCCCATGTCCTGCTCCTGTGTGGTGGCGATGAACCAATACCCTGCCACGCGCCGCGTTAGTCCTGCGTCGCCCCGCCGCGCGCCAGGGTCACTGTCCCGCGTCATCGCGTGGACACTTCCTCGCCACGCCAACCAGCCTTTTTCCCTTGTTTTCAGTCATTTCCGTTGGTGCTGCAACTGCAGGCCAGCGGCTGTGCAGCGCACCACGACGCCCCGTTCCCCCACGCCTGGCCATGTACTGAATCGGCCTGGATATGAAAAAACATGCACTTTCAGCGCTCCAGGCTATTGGCGGCGCCCAAGAGTTGCCCTACATTGCGCTTGCCGACGGGGTTCGGCGCCGACCAAACAACCAACCGTTCACGGAACAGGAAACCATGGCAAAGACCGCTAAGAAGGCTGCCCCGAAGAAGGCAGTGAAGA
The DNA here is from genome assembly GCF_056759755.1 of Stenotrophomonas sp. STEN046. Classification (NCBI taxonomy): domain Bacteria; kingdom Pseudomonadati; phylum Pseudomonadota; class Gammaproteobacteria; order Lysobacterales; family Lysobacteraceae; genus Stenotrophomonas; species Stenotrophomonas sp. STEN046. Next base: position 55,008 of record NZ_JBRRDR010000021.1, on the reverse strand, counting down.
AAGTCGCGACGAAGGCAGCCGCCAAGCCGGCCGCTCCGAAGCCGATCAAGGAAGTGCTGACCAAATCCGGCCTGGTTGCACACATCGCTGAAGTCTCCGGCGTCGTCGCCAAGGACGTCCGCGCTGTGCTGGCCTCGCTGGAAGGCGCTGTTGCCGCTTCGGTGCACAAGAAGGGCGCAGGCTCGTTCACGCTGCCGGGCCTGCTGAAGATCAGCACCGTCAACGTGGCAGCCAAGCCGAAGCGCAAGGGCATCAACCCGTTCACCAAGGAAGAGCAGTGGTTCGCCGCCAAGCCGGCCACCACCAAGCTCAAGGTTCGCCCGCTGAAGAAGCTCAAGGACGCTGCGCTCTAAGCGCGCGCCCTGCAGCGGATACCTGACGGGACGGCCTTGGCCGTCCCGTTTTTTTTTGCCGCGCATCCGCGCACGCTGTGCAGTAGATCCACGCCACGCGTGGATGCGCTCCCACGCACACCCCGCAACACAGCGTTTCCAGCGCCCGGCCAATCCCCGCACAGGCCCGCTGCGCATGGCCGCGCCGCTGTTTTTCCAGTGCAGCAACGAACCGGGTGGAACACTGCGTGCAGCGCCGGCCGTCGCCGCCGGGCGATGCCTTGCCTATGGTGGTGACATTCCTCCCACCAGCGCGAGCACCCCTCATGGCCAGCCCCTCCACCCGCTACCGGATCTCGGTGACCCCGATCGAAAAGGACGGGCACCCGTGCACCGGGCGCTGCACCATCGAACTGGAGCACCGCGCCAGCCGCGACCTGATGCGGCTGCTTGAATCGGCCCCCCGCACTGCCGGCCTGAGTGGCGACGAACGCGCCACCCTGGTGGTGGCCACCCAGCTGCTGCGCGACATCGTGCAGCGCCACGCCGACACCGATGGCCACGCGCTGGCGGCGATCGCCGCGCAGGTACTGCCGGCGCTGGACGCGCTGGAACAGCTGCCTTCCTCGCGCTGAGCCACGGGCAACCGATACACTGCCGCCCTCCAGGTCGCCTCGGGGAGGAGGCAGCCATGCGCATCGTGTTGACCGGGTTGATCCCGTTGTTCCTGCTGGGCTGTTCCAGCCCGGCGCCGCCGCCGGATCCGGTGTCGCCGGGCGTCGCTGCTGCACCTGATGCGGTGGCGCCCGCGCCCGCCCCCACACAGCCGCCCGCCATGGAAACCCTCGCCATCGACCCACTGTATGGCGCGGTCGCGGCCGGCAGTGAAACACCTTCAGCGATGCTCAACGGCTACATGCTGGCACTGCTCAACCAGGACCTGGCGCGCAGCAATGCCGCGTGGACCTACGCCCCCGCCGACCCACGCCACGCCGATGACGCGGTGCTGCGCGTCCTGCCGGACGTGCGCACGCTGCGCATGGACAGTGATGTCGCCCTGCCACGCGACGATGCACGGCCGCCGCACCTGCTGGAGATACCGGTGAAGGTGCGTGCGACCACCGCAGCGGGCACCTTCCGTTACCACGGCTGGTACCGCGTACAGCCCAGTGCCGACGGCCGCACCTGGCAGATCCAGTCCGCGCGGCTGCAACCGACGTTGGACTGAACCGTTGCAGCGGCGTGTACCCACGATTCAGCAGGCAAAGCTACTCTGTAGGCCTCTTCGATCCTTTTCCCGGTCACCGCCATGCGCCTGCGATCCCTGATGACCCGCCTCGCCGCTTCCACCGTGCTGATCGCTGCAGCGATCGGTGCGCAGGCGGCCCCTTCGATTTCCGGCCGTGAACTGGCGGTGGGCGCCAGCGACGTGCAGCAGTACCTGGATGGCAGCTTCCCACGCACCCAGGACGCCCTCGGCGGGTTGATCGCACTGACCATGAGCCACCCGCAGCTGAGCCTGCCGGCCGGCGAACGCCTGAACCTGGGCATGGACGTGGCACTGGCCACCGCCGGCAGCGCGCCGGCCAAGCTGGGCACGGTGAAGCTCAGCAGCGCATTGCGCTATGACGCGCAGACCCAGGGCTTCCACCTGCAGCAGCCGAGCGTGGATGACTTCACCCCGGCCAACCAGGGCGGCCGCCTCGATTCACGCACCCGCGGCCTGCTCAACGCCTGGCTGAGTGACTATGCCCAGCGCGAGCCGATCTACAAGCTGGACCCGGCCATGGCCGGCGTGCTCGGCGCACTGCAGGTGCAGTCGGCACAGGTGAAGAACGGCAAGCTGGTGGTCACCTTCAACCAGAACCTTGGCAACCTGGTACCGGCAGGCCTGCTGGGCAAGTAACGGTAGCGCCGGGCCGTGCCCGGCGGCAACGCATCACGCGGCCAGTGCGTCCACCACCGCCTCGCTGAAGGCCGGGATGTCGTCCGGCTTTCGGCTGGTGATCAGGTTGCCGTCCACCACCACCTCGGCATCGCGCCAGCGCGCACCGGCATTGGCCAGGTCCTGCTGCAGCGAAGGCCACGAGGTCACCTCGCGGCCCTTGGCCAGCCCGCTGTTGATCAGCAGCCAGGGGCCATGGCAGATGGCCGCCACCGGCTTGCCGGCCTCCGCCACGCTGCGGATGAAACCCAACGCGGCCTCATCGGTGCGCAGGGTATCGGGGTTGATGACCCCGCCGGGCAAGACCAGCGCATCGAAGCGACCGGCATCGGCGTCTGCCAGCGGCAGGTCCACCGCTACCACCCCGCCCCAGTCCTTGTCCTTCCAGCCCTTGATGCTGGCCTCTTTTGCCGGCGACACCACGGTGACGATGGCGCCCTGCGCTTCCAGCAGGCGCTTGGGTTCAATCAGTTCGGACTGCTCAAAGCCGTGGGTGGCGAGGATGGCGACCTGCTTGCCGGCGATACGCTGTGCCATGTCGGGTGCTCCGGGATAGGGAGCACACAGGGTCGACGAATGGGCATTGGACCGCGGTGACCCAGCCGTGCACGGCAGGTGCAGGTGTATCCCGGTAGCGCCGGGCCATGCCCGGCGGCTTTTGATGTTCCCGCGTTACGCGCTCGCCGGGCATGGCCCGGCGCCACCCCATCAGCGCTTGGGCTGCAGCATCGTGCCGGTGCACTTGGGTGAGCCGCAGCGGCACTCCCAGATCTTCTTCAGCTTGGCCGTGTGGCGCTCGGCCAGGGTGATGCCGTAGTTGTAGGTCAGCTCTTCGCCGGCCTTGATATCGCGCAGGGCCTCGATGAAGACCTTGTCGCCGCGGCTGTCGCCGTCCTCGTCTTCCTCGATCACCGCTTCGCAGTTCGGGTCGCAGCTGTGATTGATCCAGCGTGCGTCGTTGCCCTTGTAATTGGCGTCGATCACCCAGTCATCGTTCAGCGTGAACAGGAAGGTATGACCACTTTCCACGTCACCGCTGTCGTCGGCATCGACATCGCCATGGCTGCGCAGCAGGCCCTTGTACTGGATCACGCGCTCGCCCTGCTTGATCGGGGCCACGGAAAACACACCGTTGCCGTGGATGGCGGACTTGCGGGCTTGGATCTTCTTGGGCATCGGCAAGGGAGGTCTGCAGCGAAAGGAAGGTTGATTCTCGCCCATTCCGGGTGATTGCGAAAATCACCCCCATGCCCCAGCATTGGCACCCTCGGCCCGGCCCCAAGCGCCCGCTGAATGGCCGGGTTGGATGCCGGCGAATAAAAGCGTACAATTTCAGTCCGCTTTAAGAACCACTCGCATCGCCATGCTGCGCGTCACCAAACTCACCGATTACGCCACCGTTGTACTGACCGTGCTTGCCGCCCGTCCGGGCGAAGTACTCAGTGCCACCGAGCTGGCCGAATTCACCGGTCTGGAACCGCCCACCGTCAGCAAGGTACTCAAGCCGCTGGCGCAGGCCGGTCTGGTCGAGGGCCTGCGCGGCGTCCGCGGCGGCTACCGGCTGACCCGTCCATCGATCGAGATCTCGCTGTTCGAAGTGGTTGAAGCCATGGAAGGGCCGCTGGCCCTGACCGAGTGCAGCCACGACCACCACCAGTGCGGCATGGCGCCCAAGTGCGGCGCGCGCAGCAGCTGGCGGCTGATCAACGACGTGGTCTCCGAGGCCCTGCGCGATGTCAGCCTGGCGCAGATCCTGCCCCCCCTTCCCCTTGTCGACGAAGAACAGCGCCGCACCATCGCTGTCGACGTCGTCTCCTGATCCGTAGGCAGCCCCCCATGGCCACCGAAACCATCGAAAACGTCGCCAGCGACGACACCCCCAACCGCGAGATCCACGAGCAGCTCGGCCGCAAGTATTCGGCCGGCTTCATCACGGACATCGAATCGGATTCGCTTCCCGCCGGCCTGGACGAGGACACCATCCGTGCCCTGTCGGCCAAGAAGGAAGAGCCGGAATGGATGACGCAGTGGCGCCTGGACGCCTACCGCCACTTCCTGACCATGCCGATGCCGAACTGGGCCAAGCTGCAGATCGCCCCGATCGACCTGCAGGCGCTCAGCTACTACTCCGCGCCGAAGGGGCCGAAGTACGCCTCGCTGGATGACGTGCCCAAGGAACTGCTCGACACCTACGACAAGCTTGGCGTGCCGCTGCACGAGCGCGCCAAGCTGGCCGGCGTGGCGGTGGACGCCGTGTTCGACTCGGTCTCGGTGGGCACCACCTTCCGCAAGGAACTGGCTGAAAAGGGCATCGTGTTCTGTTCGATGTCCGAAGCGATCAAGGAGCACCCGGAGCTGGTCAAGCAGTACCTGGGCACCGTGGTCCCGGTCGGCGACAACTATTTCGCCGCGCTCAATTCGGCGGTGTTCTCCGATGGCAGCTTCGTGTTCATTCCCAAGGGCGTGCGCTGCCCGATGGAACTGAGCACCTACTTCCGCATCAACGCCGGCCACACCGGCCAGTTCGAGCGCACGCTGATCATCTGCGAGGACAAGGCGTACGTGTCCTACCTGGAAGGCTGCACCGCGCCGATGCGCGACGAGAACCAGCTGCATGCGGCGGTGGTCGAGCTGGTCGCGCTGGAAGATGCGGAAATCAAGTACTCCACGGTGCAGAACTGGTACCCGGGCGACGAGAACGGCGTGGGCGGCATCTACAACTTCGTCACCAAGCGTGCCGAATGCCGTGGCGCGCGCAGCAAGGTCACCTGGACCCAGGTCGAGACCGGTTCGGCGATCACCTGGAAGTACCCGTCCTGCGTGCTGCTGGGCGACGACTCGGTCGGTGAGTTCCACTCGGTGGCACTGACCCACCACCGCCAGCAGGCCGACACCGGCACCAAGATGATCCACGTCGGCAAGCGCACCAAGAGCAAGATCATCAGCAAGGGCATCAGCGCCGGCCGCGGCCAGAACACCTACCGCGGCCTGGTCAAGGTCGACCGCAATGCCGACGGCGCGCGCAACTACACCCAGTGCGATTCGCTGCTGATCGGCAAGCAGTGCGGCGCCCACACCTTCCCCTACATCGAGGTGAAGAACCCCGGCGCCACCGTCGAGCACGAGGCCACCACCTCGAAGATCTCCGACGACCAGCTGTTCTACTGCCGCGCCCGTGGCATCAGCCAGGAAGACGCGGTGTCGATGATCGTCGACGGCTTCTGCAAGCAGGTGTTCCGCGAACTGCCAATGGAGTTCGCAGTGGAAGCCAAGAAGCTGCTGGAAGTCTCGCTGGAAGGCAGCGTCGGATGATGCGCGCGCCTTTACCTGCCCTGGTCCTGCTGGGCCTTTCGCCCTGGGCCGTCGCAAATGCAGCGTGCACGCCTGAAGACCTGCGGGGTAGCACCCCCGTCACGCTGCCTGCAGGCACGGTCATCTCCACGCCGGGGGAGTTCTCGATGCTGGTGCGAGCCCGAGCGGACGGCAGCTTCGACTCGATCGTGCCGTTGCTGACGTCGCGTAACCGCAGCCTGGATCGCGCTGCGGCCGAATCCATCCGGCAGGCCTCGCTTCCAACCTCCTGCCTGCAAGAACACGGTGAAGAAATCATCGTGATCTTCTCCACCCTTCCCGCTCAATCCGGGCAGTCCGACGGCGGTTCTGTGCAGATCGTCCGCATCGACCCCGCAGCCCAGAAAACTACCAAGTCATGACCATGCTGAAGATCGAAAACCTCCACGCCCGCATCGGCGACAAGGAAATCCTCAAGGGCCTGTCGCTGGAAGTGAAGCCCGGCCAGGTGCACGCCATCATGGGCCCCAACGGCGCCGGCAAGTCCACCCTGGGCAATGTCCTGGCAGGCCGCGATGGCTATGACGTGACCGAAGGCAGTGTGCAGTTCGAAGGCACCGACCTGCTGGACCAGGACCCGGAAGCGCGCGCCGCCGCCGGCCTGTTCCTGGCGTTCCAGTACCCGGTGGAAATCCCCGGCGTGAACAACACCTACTTCCTGCGTGCGGCGCTCAATGCCCAGCGCAAGGCACGCGGCGAGGAAGAACTCGATTCCATGCAGTTCCTCAAGCTGGTGCGGCAGAAGCTGGCCGTGCTGCACCTGAAGGACGAACTGCTGCACCGTGGCGTCAACGAAGGCTTCTCCGGTGGCGAAAAGAAGCGCAACGAGATCTTCCAGCTGGCCGTGCTGGAGCCGAAGCTGGCCATCCTGGATGAAACCGATTCGGGCCTGGACATCGATGCGCTGAAGAGCGTCGCCGACGGCGTCAACGCCCTGCGCAGCGCCGACCGCTCGTTCCTGGTCATCACCCATTACCAGCGCCTGCTGGACTACATCAAGCCGGACGTGGTGCACGTGCTGGCCGATGGCCGTATCGTCAAGAGCGGTGGCCCGGAGCTGGCGCTGGAACTGGAAGCGCACGGCTATGACTTCCTGAAGGACCGGGTCGTGCCCGAGGCGGCGGTCTGATGAGCGCCCTGCTCGACTCGATGGCCCAGGCCTTCGGCGGCAGCGATGCGCGCCGCGAAGTGCTCGACAGCGTGCTGCGCGACGGCCTGCCCGGCGCCCGCAGCGAAACCTGGAAGTACACCTCGCTGCGCCAGCTGGAGCGCCGCGCGTTCGCACCGGCACCGCTGAGCCCGACGCTGCTCGATGCCGCGCTGCTGGACGACATTCCGTCGCCGCGCCTGGTGTTCGTCAACGGCCGCCTCAACGATGCGCTGAGCGACGTGCAGGGCCTGCCCGCCGGCGTGCAGCTGGAAACGCTGTCGTCGGCGCTGACTGCAGGCGAGGATGCCGTGCGCTTCCTCGGCCGCCGCTACGAGCACAGCGATGAAGTGTTCGCCCGCCTCAATGCCGCCCTTGCCGATGAAGGCGTGGTGCTGCGCGTGGATGCCGACGTGCAGGTCGACGTGCCGGTGCAGCTGGTGTTCGCCAGCGTGGCCGCCGACAGCGATCTGGCCTGGCACCATCGTCACCTGATCGAACTGCGTACCGGCGCCAGCCTGGGTGTGGTCGAGCACCGCTTCAGCGTGGGCGATTCGGCGCACCTGGACAACACCGTGCTGCACGCCCACGTGGCCCGCGATGCGGTGCTCAAGCACGCCCGCGTTCAGGCCGGCAGCGCGCGCCAGACCAGCTTCCTGCGCACCGACGCAGTGCTCGCCCGGGATGCGCAGTACCACCGCGTGGACCTGGAGCTGGGCGCCGCGCTCAGCCGCCACGAACTGAACGTGCGCCTGGAAGGCGACAATGCCCAGCTGACCGCCAATGGCGTGCTGCTCGGCAATGGCCGTCGCCACGTCGATACCCGCCTGGGCATCGACCACATCGCCCGCGACACCGGCGCCGAGCTGCAGTGGCGCGGCGTTGCCGCCGGCCGCAGCCGCGTGGTGTTCCATGGTGGCATCCAGATCCGTGCTGGCGCCGACGGTACCGATGCCAACCTGTCCAACAAGAACCTGCTGCTGTCGGCCGACGCCGAGATCGATACCCAGCCGACGCTGGTGATCGACGCGGACGAAGTGAAGGCAGCACACGGTGCCACCGTCGGCCAGCTCGACGCCAACGCGCTGTTCTACCTGCGCTCGCGCGGCCTGCCGCAGGCCCAGGCGCAGGCGCTGCTGAGCGCCGCGTTCTGCCACGAGCCGCTGAAGGTGCTGCCCGATGCGCTGCGCGAGCAGCTGGCACGCCGCCTGGACAAGGCGCTGGCCGAGGCGGGCGTGGCATGAACCTGTCCACCCCGCGACCGATCGAAGCACGCACCGACGCACCCGACTGGGCGCGCGTGCGCCTGGACTTCCCGCTGTTGATGCGTGAGGTGCACGGCAAGCCGCTGGTGTATTTCGACAACGCCAACACCGGCCAGAAGCCGGTGCAGGTGATCGGCGCGGTGGACGAGTTCTACCGCCGCTACAACGCCAACGTCAGCCGTGCGGTGCACGCACTGGGCACCGAGGCCACCGACGCCTACGAAGGTGCGCGCAACACGCTGGCGCGCTTCCTCAACGTACGCAGCAACGACCTGGTGCTGTGCAGCGGCACCACCTTCGCGATCAATCTGGTTGCCTATTCCTGGGCGCTGCCGCGCTTGAAGGCCGGCGACGTGATCCTGGTCTCGCGCATGGAACACCACGCCAACATCGTGCCCTGGCAGCTGGTTGCCCAGCGTACCGGCGCGACCATCCGCGTGGCCGAGATCACCCCCGACGGCGCGCTGGATCTGGATGCGCTGCGCGCGGCGATGACCCCCGAGGTCAAGCTGCTGGCGGTGGCCCACGTGTCCAACGTGCTGGGCACCGTGAACCCGGTGCGCGAGATCTGCCGCGAAGCGCGCAAGCGTGGCATCGTCACCGTGGTCGATGGCTCGCAGGCCGTACCGCATCGCAAGGTCGATGTCACCGCCATCGGTTGCGACTTCTACGCCATCACCGGCCACAAGATGTGCGGCCCGACCGGCACCGGCGCGCTGTGGGCGCGCCGCGAACACCTGGACGCGATGCCGCCGTTCCTGGGCGGCGGCGAGATGATCAAGGAAGTCAGCTTCGACGGCACCGTCTTCAACGACGCCCCACACAAGTTCGAAGCCGGCACCCCGAACATCGCCGGCTTCATCGGCCTGGGCGTGGCCGCGCATTACCTGCAGGACATCGGCCTGGACCACGTGGAAGCACGCGAGGCCGAACTGCTGGCGCACTTCACCGAAGAACTGCGCAAGGTTGATGGCCTGCGCATCATTGGCGAAGCACCCGAAAAAGCAGCGGTGGTGTCATTCCTCATCGACGGCGCGCACGCGCACGATCTGGCCACCCTGCTGGACCTGGAAGGCGTGGCCGTGCGTTCGGGCCAGCACTGTGCGCACCCGCTGCTGCAGTACTACGGCGTTGCCGCCACCTGCCGTGCGTCGCTGGCGTTCTACAACACGCACGAAGAGATTGAGCGGTTCATGACTGCGTTGACCAAGGTGCGGAAATTGCTGGCGTGAGTTTTCAGCAACCGCTTGAAAGACGAGAACGCCGCGGGAGACCGCGGCGTTTCTGTTTTCATGCAATGCCAATCGCTGGATGAGCATCGCCGACGTTGATGCCTGATTTCCATACTCAGTACGCACATCGGTATCCCGACGACAATGCCACGTACCGGATGGAACTCTACTTCCGCGTTCGCAGGGATGCGGACAGACGCAAGAAGACGAGCACTTCATCGAGTGCAGCTACGAAACCGGCACCCTCAGGTCGACAAGAGGGAATTTCACACATGCATTCAGGGCAACAACCATTTCAGCTTCCACTACTCATGTGAAGCCAACCACAGCCAAAACGCGCCTTGAGCCTCAATCCCTGCATCTCATTTCATCGCAAATCCAGAGCAACGAGCGCATCGTCGATAATTCCGATCAGCAGCCGTCAAAACTGATACTGAGATTTTTTCCCGACGAGCAATGCAATGACTGGACCGAGCAGTACGCGAATGCAATCAACTGCAAATGCCCTGCCACGCTCACCCAGCTTTCGCGCAACCCGTGAATAACCGAAGAATCCAGCAAATCTACCCTTACATGCTGCCCGAATATATAGCCGTTTCGCCGCCTTCCCATCGAAGGGAGAAGACTCTTCATGGAACAATGCAAACCCAAGAACGACCTCAGGAGTCATTTCAAATTCAGCAGCAGTTCCCAAGTATTTAGCAGCCCTCGAAAAATCCTTGAGTTTTATGGACACTCTCGCCAGATTTGAAAAGGCAATCGAGGATGGGGCAATCAATGAGACACGCCGATAGCTATCGAGAGCGACGTGAAGATCCACACAGACTCCTTCCCCGCCGTCCTCATACACCAGCCCTCGGCATAGATATCCATCCAATCGTTTGGACTCAACTTCCGATTCAATCAAGGATTCTGCACAAGCAAGAGCGTCCCCCGCCTTACCCTTGGAAAGCAGGTCCATGGCGACATTGAAATCCTTGCCATTGTAGTTCACGGACTCCTGCTCTCTTTCATCTTGACCTTGCTCTCACGCATCATGCCCTCTCCAACTTGCTGCAGCACGGCAGGCGTAACTCTCCTCGGACTGAGCAAGCAAGATCGAAAGTCACTTGATGTCCTCAAGATTAAGCAACACGTCTCCGAAGGTTGCACGCTCCACTTCCACTGGCCACCTCAACGACTGCACATCAAGAGGCGCGAAGATCTCCCCGAGCAATAGATCCTCGGTTGTTCCAGTCTTCTCTCTATCCCTGAAGGTTCCAATCACTGACACCCAAGAGTAAGCATGCTCTTGAAAGATGCGCTCTTGGACATCCATCGGACCTCTAATTCGGATAGAAGTCTCGTCGGTCACTCCTGCCTCATAAAGCTCCTTGCTTGAGCTCAAGACAAATAGATCCCGTGAAACGGAAAGATAACCTTCAACTCGAATAATGCGGCCATTGAATCCACTAGCGTCGTTTGCGAGCGCCCTGAAAGTCACTCTGCACGCATTCTGCACCGCCTCTCCGCAGCTCATTCTGTGCGACGCATGATCTTCTGCAGGCATTTGACAAGCAGCTAATTGGCATGCAAGTACCACCACGAAAGCCACGAATCCAATCTTCTTCACGTGAACACCTCTGAGCGAAGAGCAGCTTTTCTCTCAAAACCAGCACATCCAGTGACCTCGAGTCCGAGCCAGAGCCGCTCCACACCGCCCGTCTGGATCATTGAATTCGTACGAATTGTTATGGGCATACGCGTAAATTGCGGCCCCTAGTTGGAGAACCCCGCCCCGCAAGGCGGAATCCCAATCCGTTCATGGCGCAACCTCTGAAGATCTGCCTCCATCAGTGCACGCGTTGTCTCCGGCGGATCAAGGCGCAAGCCTTGCTCAAGGATTTGCATCGCGCGCTTACAATCCCCCCCGCCTTGCTCCAGTGACAGAAAAAGGGCCAATCGCTGCATTGAACTGACGTCCCTTCGCGCGACTCCCTCCTCAAGCCAGTAACGATATCGCTCCATATCGCCACGCGTCGAATAGTGCCATTCGAGCCTTAGACGAGCCTCCGCGCTCCCATTTTCAGCCATCGAAATCTGACGTTTCAACTCTTCTTCAGAAAGGACCAAACTTGGCGCTTCTTCAGACTTCTCATTCCGGGAGAATCGATCGTCCTGGGGCCCTCCGCTCCCGCAACCAGCGAGCAGCAAAGACAAAGCAACAGAATGGGAAAGAGATTTCATTACCTCACCTTTACCGATTCTATTCTTCTAATTAATACGCCCACAAGCTTAACGGCGCTGCGCGCCTCACTCCCGCGACGCTCCCTGCCACCTGGATCGTTGACTTCTTCTTAAATTTTTTTGATTTAATACTGCAGAAGATCGCCCACCCTCAGCCCGTTTTGCACGGGACTACAGAATGAAGTCCGCAGAACTGCCAACCTGTCACCTGCAAAGCCCCCTCAATCTGGAAATGGCACCCGTAGCGACCGGACTCCCCAATGCCGTCCAGCCCATCATCATCTAGCGGCCGTCCTGAGTTTCGTCATCAGAGGCCGCAATGCCATCATCAATGTGGAGGAAAATACTGTCATTGCCAATCAGACGAACATACAGAGTAACCACTTGATCGGCCATTGCCAGTGCTGAACAAATATCCTGAGTAGCGAAAACCCTGTCCCCCGCCGCCACGCGCCTCCACACATCCCCCAGAAGCACTTCATCCAATGAAGTTAATGTTTCAATAGCTGAAACCTCCCAGAGATCTCCAGGGCCTGCGAACAACCCGAGTGCACTAGCAACCGCCCTCCCGGTAATGGGAAACTGACCGGTAATTGGAAACTGAATTGAATCCTCACTCATTACCTGCCACTCTCCATTCAATGGCCTTTCGACGAGCATGAGAAATACGAACACATCTGTTCATTGAATGACCCGTACATGCGCTCTCAGGCAATGCCCTCTTGGTCCACAACAAAGGTCTCATAATCGATAGCTGCAGCTTCCGCAATCGACATCCTCCCCTGCAAGCGAAGGATGCCGACGTAGGCCGCCTTTGCCTGCAGGGAATCAGCAGAGCCCTTTGTGAGAATGACCCGCAACCAAGCCTCAATGGCAGCAGGTTCCAACTTTCCGCGCAGCGCGGCAGATACAACGCTTTCGATCATAAGCCTCCGATTGTCATCAACAGGCTCCGATCCCAGGGTCAGCATGCCTGTAACGCAGGACAACATCACCGGATCGGCCCAACGCAGTGCTCCAATGAAGATGGCACGTTCCCGCACCTCGGCATCGGAATCGAACATTGACCTGGCAACCAGTGCGTAGCTTGCAGGATCAGGGCGATCAGTGAGCCTGCCGGCTATGCGATACAGCTGATCGAGCAGCTGCTCCTTCTTCAACATTCAAGACCCCTCGCTGCATCCATGTCCCTTCTCCTCAGCGTCTACGAAAGCCGTCTGCGCAGACAGCCCAGGTGCGCCAGGGCATATGGCTCCGATGCCCCACTGACAGCCCCCCCCGTTCCGCGGCCCGCTTCATCCGCAGAAGTGACTGCAACAAAGTACAGAATCGCCTCATCTGCGCCTGGAAGGCTGGTAGAAAGCTGCCATCGATTCTGTTTCCAGGCCGGCCCGGCGTCAACGCGGCCAAGCGAGGCTCACATTCTGATCTCGTGGCTGCGCGGCCCGGCCTCCCCCGATCGGCTTCTGGGGCCTAAAATGCCCCCATGAGCCCCCTGACCTTCCGCGCCGCCACGTCGGCCGACATCCCCGCCCTGATCACCCTGGTCACCTCGGCCTACCGCGGCGACGCCAGCCGCGTCGGCTGGACCACCGAAGCCGACCTGCTGGACGGCGCCCGCATCGATGCCGCCGGCATCCAGGGTGACCTGGACCGCCCGCGCTCGACCATCCTGCTGGCAGAGCGCGACGGCCAGCTGGTGGCCTGCGCCCATGTTGCCGACGACAGCGGCAAGGGCTACTTCGGCATGTTCTCGGTCGACCCGGCCCAGCAGGGCGGCGGCGTCGGCAAGCAGCTGATGGACGCGGCCGAAGCCCACGCCGCGCGCGAATGGGCGGTGCCGGTGATGCAGATGACGGTGATCGACGTGCGCGACGAATTGATCGCCTTCTACGAGCGCCGCGGCTACCAGCGCACCGGCATCAAGAAGCCGTTCCCGTATGGCGACGAGCGCTTTGGCATCCCCAAGCGCGACGACCTGCGCTTCGAGATCCTGGAAAAGCCGCTGGCCGGAGCCACCGCGTGAGCGAGGCTTGGACCTTCGTCTGTGCCGGCGCCGAACTGCTGCCCGGTGAAATGAAGAGCGTGTTCGATGAGGTCACCGGCACCCCGATCGTGGTGTTCAACCTCGATGGCGAACTGTATGCCCTGGAAGACCAGTGCACGCACGAAGAGTTCGAGCTGTCCTCGGGCGAGTTCAATACCAGCGAAGGCAGCGTCGAGTGCGTGCTGCACGGTGCGCGCTTCGACGTGCGCGATGGCCGCGCCCTGTGCGCCCCGGCCTACACCGCGGTGCCCAAGTTCCCGGTGAAGCGCGAGCACGACGCGATCTGGACCCGCGACGACCGCGACTAGAGTCCACAGCGTCCACCCGTGGGGTGGATCCACCGGCCGGCTCTGCAGGGCCATACAGGGCCCCGAAGGCCCGTCCGGGACCGGCCGCCCATCGCGCAGATGCGAATCATTATCGTTGGTGTTATGCTAAGTAACATCTTCGTCACGACTCCGCCTGCGCCATGGCTTCGCCCGCGCCCACCGCCACGCTGTGCCAGCTCGCCCGCCAGGGGTGGCCGCTGCTCGTGGCTGCGCTGCTGACGCTGCTGCTGGGCTGGTCGGCGTTGCATGAAGGCCGGAGCACGCCGACAGGTGATGCGCCCGGCGCCTACGCGCAGGATGCAGCGCCGTCTTCGCCCCCCTACGCGTTGCCGCACGAGCACGCGATGCAGCGCGCGGAATCCGAGCCAGAAGGCAGCCGCGGTGACAAACCGCCGGCACTGCGGCGCCTGTGCCTGCAGCGCCCGGAGCATGCCCCCGCATACGCTCCTACGCCGGCGATGCCTGATCCGCCGGTGCCCGCGACCGATCGTCGCCAGCCTCCCTCGCACGCACCGCCTGCGCAGCTGGCCTGACGTTCTTCTGCGCGCTGCGCAGCCGCTGAACCGCCTTCCCCTTTCCCGTCCTGTTGCCGCGCTGCCCCGCGCTGGCGGCTCCTTCCTGTTCCTTCTCTGCAGACGCCCATGAACCCGATCAAGAGCCGCAAGCACGCTTCGCCGCTTCGTACCCTGCCGCTGGCCACCGCCAGCCTCGCTGCCGGCCTCGGCCTGGCCGCGCTGCCTGCGCTGGCCCACGCCGAAGCCACTGACAACGCCCGCACCCTGGACAAGGTCGACGTGCACGCCGTTCGCGGCTACAAGGCCGACAAGGTTGCCTCGCCCAAGTTCACACAGCGCCTGCAGGACACTCCGCAGACCATCCAGATCATCACAAGCGACCTGTTCAACCAGCAGGGCGCCACCACTCTTACCGAGGCACTGCGCAACAGCCCGGGCGTCGGCACCTTCTATGCCGGTGAAAACGGCAACACCACCACCGGCGATGCATTGTTCATGCGCGGCTTCGACACCTCCAACAGCCTGTTCGTCGATGGCGTGCGCGACCTTGGCTCGATCTCGCGCGATGTGTTCAACATCGAACAGGTGGAAGTGACCAAAGGCCCGGCCGGCACCGACAACGGCCGCTCCGCACCGACCGGTGCAATCAACCTGGTCAGCAAGCAGGCCACGCTGCAGGACGCAACCTCGGCCAGCGTTTCGCTCGGCAGCGACCAGCAGCGACGCGCCACCGGTGACTGGAACCAGGCGCTGGGTGCGACCAGCGCGCTGCGCGTCAATGCCATGTGGCAGGACAGCGACCAGCCCGGCCGCGACCACGTGCAGAACAAGCGCTGGGGCATTGCGCCGTCGCTGGCCTTCGGCCTGGGCACCGCCACCCGCTACTACCTCAACCTGCTGTACGTGAAGCAGGACAACGTGCCCGATGGCGGCGTGCCGACCCTGGGCCTGCCCGGCTGGACCGCGCAGCCGACCCTGGAAGCACTGGCCGGTCACCCGGTGAACCCGGAGAACTTCTACGGTACGCGTGCAGACCACGACGACGTGACCGCGAAGATGGCCACGTTCCGCTTCGAACATGATTTCAGCGACACCCTGCGCCTGACCAACACCGCGCGTTGGGGCCGCACCGAACAGGACTACCTGCTGACCGCCTTCATGGGTACCGGCGTTCGCGGTGCGAATGGCCGCCCGACCGGCAACATCAGTTACACCAATCCGGCCGATCTCTCGACCTACACGATCGCGCGCAGCCTGCCGACCTTCAAGGACCAGCGCAACACCATACTCACCGATCAGTTGAACCTGCGCGCGGACTTCACCACCGGCAGCGTCGGCCATGCGCTGAGCACCGGCCTGGAGTTCACCCGCGAAGAGCTGGACAGCTACGGGCAGGCCACCACCGGCGGCACCACCTGGCCGGCAGCGAACCTGTACAACCCCGACTGGAACGTGGGCGGCCTGAGCTGGGCGCACAATGGCGCCGATGCCCACGGCAAGACCACCACGTCCTCGGCCTACCTGTTCGACACCCTGTCCTTCGGCGAGAGCTTCCTGCTGACCGCCGGCGTGCGCGCCGACCACTACAAGACCGAGTACGCCAGCGCATCGGTGTGCGGCGGTCGTGGTGGCCCGGTGTGTGGCAGCAATCCGACCGGCACTGTGCTGCGCAATCCGACGCTGGAAGTATCCGACACGCTGCTGAACTGGAAGCTCGGCGCACTGTACAAAGTGGGCGACACGGTCAGCATCTATGCCAACTACGCCGTCTCGCAGCAGCCGCCGGGCGGTGCGAACTTCCAGCTGAGCAGTTCGGCCAGCAGCGCCGACAACCCCAAGCTGGACCCGCAGAAGGCCAAGACCTTCGAAGTGGGCAGCAAGTGGGCGTTCCTGGATGACGCGCTGGCGGTGAATCTGGCGCTGTTCCAGACCGACGTGGACAACGAGATCAACACCACGGTGCTCGACGATGCCGGCAACCCGACCCAGACCGGCAGCAAGCGGGTCAAGGGCGTGGAGCTCTCCGCAGTCGGTCGCCTGACCGACAACTGGTCGGTGAGCGCCGGCTACAGCCACCTCGACACCGAAGTGAAGGAAGGTGCCAAGGTGGCCGCCGATGGCACCACCAACCTGACCTACACCCCGGCCGACACGTTCACCGGCTGGACCAGCTACACCCTGCCCTTCGGCCTGACCATCGGCGGCGGCGTGCGCTATGCCGGCGGCATGCACCGTGGCACCGATGGCGCGGTGGGTACCCCGTCGTTCACCAGGTCGTACGTCGTCTACGACGCGGTCGTGTCCTGGGCGATCAACGAAACCATCTCGCTGCGCTTGAACGGCTACAACCTGTTCGACAAGCAGTACGTGGCCAGCATCAACAAGAGCGGCTACCGTTACACCCCGGGCGCCCCGCGCACCTTCCTGCTCAGCGCGGACGTCCGCTTCTGATGTCATGGCGCGGGGGAGCCCACCTCCCCCGCGCATCGATGAGGAACCGCCATGCTGCTGCACATCCCCAACGTGCTTGCACCTGAAGAAGTGGCGAATATCCGCCAGCGGCTGGACGCTGCCGACTGGACCGACGGACGCGAAACGGTTGGCGCACAGGGTGCGCAGGTCAAACACAACGAACAGTTGCCTGATGCTTCACCGCTGAAGGCCGCGCTCGCTCCCGTGGTGCTGGCCGCGCTCAAGCGCAGCCCGCTGTTCTTTGCCGCCGCACTGCCCTTGAAGTACCTGCCACCGCGCTTCAACCGCTACACCGGTGGCGGCACCTACGGCTTCCATGTCGACGGGGCGGTGATGAATCTCGGCAACGGCGAGCAGCTGCGCTCGGACATCTCCTGCACGCTGTTCCTGTCCGCACCGGACGAGTACGACGGTGGCGAACTGATCATCAGCGACACCTACGGCGAGCACGAAGTGAAGCTGCCGGCCGGTGACCTGATCGTGTATCCCTCCAGCAGCCTGCACCAGGTCAACCCGGTCACCCGGGGCGCACGCGTGGCATCGTTCTTCTGGGTGCAGAGCATGATCCGCGACGACGCACAGCGCCGCCTGCTGTGGGAAATGGACACCTCGATCGAGCGCCTGCGCCAGACCGGCGCCGATGCCGCGGCGGTGCTGCAGCTGACCGGCGTGTACCACAACCTGCTGCGCCGCTGGAGCGAGGTCTGAGCCGCCCGGACCGGTCCTGCGACAATTTGGCAATCATTCTCATTTGCAACCGCTAACAGCTCTCATTACAATCACGCCCCGTTGACGCCGGATGTTCCGGCCAGCCTGGGGTTCTACGTGCTGCACCCGCTCCGCCCTCGCCCGCTTCGGCTCGTACAGCTCGGCACCGCCATGCGCGGTCGTCGTCCTGCACTGGCCAGCCTGCTGGCGTGGGTGGCGATGCTGGTGCTGCTGATGGGGACCCTGCCGCTGTTGCCGATGGCCCATGCCGGCGCCGCCGCGCAGGCGCTGCAGCAGCCGTTGGAAGAACGCGGCGGCGAAGCGCCGCTGCAGGAAGAAGCCCCGGCCAAGCTGCGCCGCTGCGCTTCGGCCCCGGCCAGGCCGGCCGATGCGCCGGCACCGCCCCTGCTGCTGGCCAGCCAATGGCTGCAGACCGAACTCAAGCTGCTGCCCGCCACGCCGGTATCGCCCGGTGTGCGCACGGACTGGCCATTGGCCGCTCCAGACACGCCCTGGGCCGAGGCGCCCGGGCGTCGCCAGCAACGCGGCCAGGCGCCGCCGCTCGCCTGATCCACGGCGTGCCGTGACCGCCTGCGCGGTCACCCCGCCACGCCGCTGCCTGCTTCACCCCTGCCGCCCCTGACCGGGCATCCCCGCCGTTGCCGCGCCTCCTGCGCCGGCATCGCACCGCATTGCATCCTTCAAGGAAACTGCCATGGCTCAGCGCCATCGTCGTCGTTCGCCCCTGTCCCGCCACCTGCTGACCAGCGCCGTGCTGGCCGCCGTTGCCGCCCCCGCCTTTGCCAACGGCGACGCCGCTGGCGCCCCGCAGACCCTGGACAAGGTCGTGGTCACCGCCTCCGGCTTCGAGCAGAAAGTGGTCGACGCCCCGGCCAGCATCAGCGTGGTCAGCCGCGAGGAACTGAGCAAGCGCCCCTACACCAACCTGGTCGATGCACTGCGCGATGTCGAAGGCATCGACGTCGGTCTGGAAGCCAGCGACAAGAACGGCCGTGCCACCATTTCCATGCGCGGCCTGCCCTCCGAATACACCCTGGTGCTGATCGACGGCCGCCGCCAGAGCAACGTCGGCCAGATCTACCCGAACAACTTCGGTGGTGGCCAGTTCGCCTACCTGCCACCGCTGGACGCGATCGAACGCATCGAAGTGGTGCGTGGCCCGATGTCCACCCTGTACGGCTCGGACGCCATGGGCGGGGTCATCAACATCATCACCCGCCGCAACCAGGACAGCTGGCACGGCGCGGTCACCCAGGGCTTCACCGTGCAGCAGGACGATCAGTTCGGCGATACGCGCACCACCGACGTGTACCTCAGCGGCCCGCTGGTCAAGGATCGTATCGGCCTGGCAGTACGCGGCAGCTATTACGATGCGAAGGCATCCAACCCCGAATGGGATGCGCTGACCCTGCCTGACGGCACGCTGTGGGAACGCAGCATCGGCTTTGGCGGCGGCGGCAAGTCGGTCGCCAACACCAACTGGACCACCGGTGTGCGCCTGAACTTCCACGTCAACGACGACCACGAACTGTGGCTGGACTACGACGTGTCGCGACAGAAGTACGACAACAGCGAAGGCCAGACCGGCACCCTCGACAGCCTGGCCAGCCTGTGGCGCGTCGGCAACGCGGTCATTCCCAACCCGAACGGCAGCGGCACGGTCACCCGCCGCGTGGTGCAGCCACGCGTGGGCTATACCGCCTACCAGCGCTACGAGCGCGACCAGCTGTCGCTGACCCACCAGGGCCGCTACAGCTTCGGCACCTGGCAGACCTCGCTGACCCACAGCAAGAGCAACAACCTCGGCCGCTCGCTGCCGCTGACCCTGGACGAGCGCGGCGACCTGCAGACGCTGTGGAACGACGTCTGCCGGCGTACCGGTGCGGCCAACAACTGTGCCGCCGGCCGCAACAACGCACTGGGCGCACTCAATGCCAGCGAACAGGCACGCCTGCAGGCGTTCCTGCCGCGTCCGCTGCGCACCATGGAACTGGAAGGCTACGTGCTCGACACGATGCTCGACCTGGATTTCGGCGCGCACAAGCTGACCGTCGGTGGCCAGTACAACGATACCGACATGGTCGACGGCGTGTTCGGCATGGACGGCGCCGGCTACCGCAGCAACGCCAAGCAGAAGCACCGCATGTGGGCGCTGTTCGCCGAGGACAACTGGTCGCTGACCGACACCCTCACCGCCACCTTCGGCGTGCGTTATGACGACCACAACGTGTTCGGCAGCCACGTCAGCCCGCGCGGCTACCTGGTGTGGAACGCCAGCGACGCGTGGACCTTCAAGGGCGGTGTCAGCACCGGCTACAAGACCCCGCGTCCGGACCAGCTGTTCCCCGGCATCACCGGATTCGGTGGCCAGGGCGTGCTGCCGCTGGTGGGCTCGCCCAACCTGAAGCCGGAAACCAGCACCAATTACGAGCTGGCCGCCTACTACGAGGGCCAGCGCTGGGGCTTCAACGTCACCGGCTTCATCAACAAGTTCGAAGACAAGATCGCCAGCGGCGGCACCTTCCCCAACTGCGAAGTGGCCCCGGCCGGCAGCGGATACTGCGTGGACATCGGGCCGGGCTGGGCATCGCTGGGCTACAGCACCTTCACCCAGAGCGTGAACATCGACAAGGCCGAAACCCGTGGCGCCGAGCTGGCCGCGCACGTCGACCTGCTGGACAACCTGCAGCTGCGCGGCAACTACACCTGGACCAGGAGCGAGCAGACCGCCGGCCCGCAGAAGGGCCTGCCGATCACCGGCACCACCCCGGCCAGACACATGGCCAATGCCAGCCTCAACTGGCAGCTCAACGATGCCATCAGCCTGTCACTGATCGGCGAGGGACGCTACGACCGCTACCGCGACACCATTCTCGACGCTGCCGGTGTCAGCAACACCCGCTATTACGAGGACTACACGATCTTCCACCTGGGCGGCAGCTGGAAGGCCACGCCGTGGCTGACGGTCAACGCGCGGGTCAACAACCTGTTCGACAAGAACTTCGTGTCGCAGTCCTGCCTTCTGATCAACCCCAGCGAGTTCAACTGCGTGGACGACTACGCCACCAAGGACCAGCGTCGCAGCTACTGGATCTCGCTCAACGCGAAGTTCTGAGCCCACGACCGAGCGGTAGTCCCCTGGTAGATGCCGACCTTGGTCGGCGCCGTTTCATCCACCCACGGCGTGGATCTACCAGGGCACCCTGGCGCACGGGATACACAACGACATCCAATTGCGAGCAATTCTCATCAATGGTGTAATGAATAGTCTCCAGATGCCTTCAACCATGCCGTGAGCCGTCCCGCCTCTTCTACCGTGCAGCAGCAACAGAGCCGCGGTTTCTGGCTGCGTACGCTGCACCACTGGCATTGGATCAGCTCGGCGGTCTGCCTGATCGGCATGCTGCTGTTCTCGGTGACCGGCATCACCTTGAACCATGCGGCAAAGATCGAGGCAAAACCGCAGGTGCAGAACCAGCAGCTGGAACTGCCGGCCGATCTGCTTGGACAGCTCGGCGCGCGCGCGGACGGCAACGCACCGATTCCGCGCCCGGCCCGGCAATGGCTGGATGAACACCTGGGCATCGCCATCGGCGGCCGAGCGGCCGAATGGTCGGCCGGAGAAATCTACCTGTCGCTGCCGCGCCCCGGCGGCGATGCCTGGCTGAGCATCGACCGCGAAACCGGCGCAGTGGAGTACGAATCCACCTCGCGCGGCGCTGTGTCCTACCTCAACGACCTGCACAAGGGCCGCAACGCTGGCCCGGCGTGGGGCTGGTTCCTGGACCTGTTCGCCGTGGCCTGCCTGGTGTTCTGCATCACCGGCCTGTTCCTGCTGCACCTGCATGCGCGGCAGCGACGCATGACCTGGCCGCTGGTCGGCCTCGGCCTGATGATCCCGCTGCTGATCGCCCTGCTGCTGATTCACTGACACCCCCCGTGATTCCCCTTTGTTTCCCCGGAGCCGCCCAATGCGCGTCACCCTGACCATCGCCCTCAGCGGCCTGCTGGCCACTTCGCCGGCCTATGCCGCCACGCTCGACATCAACGTCGAAGTGCCCAAGCTCAACGTGGCCGAATACCACCGCCCGTATGTGGCGGTGTGGCTGGAAGGTGCCGATCAGAAGGTCGCCGCCAACCTCTCGGTCTGGTACCAGCAGACCAGCAACAGCGAAGGCCACGGCACCAAGTGGCTGCCGGACCTGCGCCAGTGGTGGCGCAAGAGCGGCCGCACCCTGCAGGTGCCGGTGGACGGCGTGACCGGCCCGACGCGCCCGGCCGGCAAGCACGCGCTGTCGTTCAACGACAAGCAGCCTGCGCTCAAGCAGCTGGCCCCGGGCAACTACACCCTGGTGGTGGAAGCGGTGCGCGAAGTCGGCGGCCGCGAGCTGCTGAAGGTGCCCTTCACCTGGCCGGCGACCGCCGCACAGAACGGCCGTGCGCAGGGCGCCACCGAACTGGGCCTGGTCACCCTCGCCGTCAAACCCTGAAAAGCGGAAGGAGGGGATCAATTGGTAGTTCCCCTCCCCTCGCCGCACCATCCTGCATCCACCTGGAGTCTTCCGCATGAAGCGCACGCTCGTCCTCGCCGCCGCTCTGGCCGCTGCCCTTCCGTTCTCGGCCCTGGCCCACAAGGCCTGGCTGTTGCCCTCGCAGACCGTGATCGCCGGCAACGCGCCGTGGATCACCGTCGATGGTGCGGTTTCCAACGACCTGTTCTATTTCAACCACGTGCCGCTGCGCCTGGAATCGGTGGTGATCACCGCACCGGATGGCAGCACCGTGCAGGCACAGAACGCCGCGACCGGCAAGTACCGCAGCGTGTTCGACGTCGAACTGAAGCAGCAGGGCACCTACCGCATCGCCTCGGTCAATGACGGTCTGTTCGCCACCTACGAACAGAATGGCGAGCGCAAGCGCTGGCGTGGCAATGCTGCCACCTTCGGCGAACTGCCCAAGGACGCGAAGAAGCTGGAAGTGAGCCAGTCGATCGGCCGCGTGGAGACCTTCGTCACCAACGGCGCGCCGAACGACACGGCACTGAAGCCGAGCAACCGTGGCATCGAACTGGTCGCTGTCGGCCATCCGAATGATCTGTTCGCAGGCGAAGAAGCCACCTTCCGCGTCCTGGTCGATGGCAAGCCGACCGCGGGCCTGGAGTTCGAGATCGTGCGTGGCGGTACCCGCTACCGCAACGCGCAGGACGAGCAGAAGCTGACCAGCGATGCCAAGGGCGAGATCAAGGTCACCTGGCCGGAAGCGGGCATGTACTGGCTGGAAACCGGCACCGAGGACAACAAGACCTCGGTCAAGCAGGCCAGCAAGCGCCGCCTGAGCTACGTGGCCACCGTGGAAGTGCTGCCGCAGTAACCCGTGCATCGACGCGGTGCCAGGCGCGTCCTGGCATCGCGCACTGCCACGCATTGCCATGACCGACATATCACTCGACATCGCCCGCCTCGGTGGCGCCACCATGGGCACCACCTGGAGCGTGTCGCTGGTTGCACCGCGCCAGCGCGACCTGCACCCCCTGCACGCCGGCATCCAGGCACGCCTGGATGAAGTGGTCGCGCAGATGAGCACCTGGGAACCGGCCTCGGACATCAGCCGCTACAACCGCGCCGACGCGGGCCAGTGGTTCACGCTGCCGACCGAAACGCGCCATGTGCTGGCCTGCGCGCTGGCTGTCGCCGCCGCCAGCGAGGGTGCATTCGACCCCAGCGTCGGCCCGCTGGTCGCGCTATGGGGCTTCGGCGCGCACGCCGGTGGACGTCATGCACCTGCCGCCGACATCCTGCAGGCGACCCGTGCACGCTGCGGCTGGCAGCGCCTGCAATGGCAGGGAAACGCCCTGCTGCAACCCGGCGGTCTGGAGCTGGACCTTTCGGCGATCGCCAAGGGCTTCGGCGTCGATCACGTTGCCACCTGGCTGCGTGATCAGGGCATCGGCGCGGCACTGGTCGAGGTCGGCGGCGAACTGGCCGGCTACGGTCGCAAGCCTGACGGCCACCCGTGGCGGGTGCTGGTGGAATCGGCACCGGAAGAGGACGCACAGACCGACGCTCCGCCCCGTGTGCTTGCACTAGACGGCAAGGCCGTGGCCACTTCGGGCGACCGCTGGCACCAGTACCAGGCTGACGGCGAGGCCTACAGTCACAGCCTCGACCCACGCACGGGCATGCCGGTGCGACAGGTCGCTGCCGCTGTCACGGTCGTCGCCAGCGATGCTATGCATGCCGATGCCTGGGCCACCGCATTGACGGTGCTCGGGCGCCAAGCGGGCATGGCCTTGGCCGAGCGCGAAGGACTGGCTGCCCGCTACCTGCAGCGCGCAACGGATGGCCCACGCGAGTTCCTCAGCAGCGCCTTCCAGCGCCTGCTCGATGAGCAGGACGCATGAGCGCACGCCTGTCGCGCGCGTTGCTCGGCAACGTTCTCGTGCTGGTTCTGCTGGCGCTGATCGGTTGGGCGCTGCTGCAGCTGCACCTGGATGAAGCGTGGTGGCAGGGCACGCCGCCGACGCGGCAATGGCATGCCGCGGCGCTGGCCGGCGTGATCTACACCCTGGCCTGCAGCGTGCTGTGGTGGCGCGGCCGCCCGCGCGATGAAAGCGACGAAGGCGGTCCGCAACCGATCCTGCTGGTCTGGTCCAGCCAGACCGGCTTTGCCCGCGAACTGGCCGAACGCAGCGCCGACGTGCTGCGTACTGCCGGTACGCCGGTACGCCTGCGCGGATTGCACGAGGTGGATGCCAGCGTGCTGGCCGGCAGCGCGCGTGCGCTGTTCATCGCCAGCACTACCGGCGAAGGCGATGCCCCCGATCACGCCCTGCCCTTCCTGCGCCGGGTGATGGCCACGCCGCAGGCGCTGGCCCACCTGCATTACGGTGTGCTTGCGCTGGGTGACCGCAGCTACGGCCATTTCTGCGCGTTCGGCCACCACCTCGATGGCTGGCTGCGCGCCCAGGGCGCACACCCGCTGTTTGATGCCATCGAAGTGGACAACGCCGATCCCGCCGCACTGCGCCACTGGCAGCAACTGCTTGGCCAGCTTGGCGGGGGTGCCAGTGAACTGCCCGATTGGAGCCCAGCCGAGTACCAGTCGTGGACCCTGCTGCAACGGGTCCACCTCAACCCCGGCAGCGCCGGCGGCCCGGTGTACTGGCTGCGCCTGCAGCCGCCTGCCGCCGCCAACGCGCAATGGCGGGCCGGCGACATCGCCGAGATCGGCCCGCAGCATGCGCGGCACAGCGCGCGCACGTGGCTGGGCACGCAGGGGTTTGATGCAGACACCGTGCTGGAGGACGGGCAGACGCTGCTGGCCCGCGTCGAGCGCTCGCACCTGCCTTCACTGGTGCCACCCGGCGACCTGCCGGCACTGCTGCAGACCCTGCAGCCCCTGCCGCACCGCGAGTATTCGATCGCCTCGGTGATGGCCGACGGTGCGGTGGACATCCTGCTGCGCCGCCAGCTGCGTGCCGATGGCACGCCGGGCATCGGCAGCGGGTGGTTGTGCGACCACGCGGTAGTGGGCGAACCGGTGCAGCTGCGCCTGCGCCGCAACGACAACTTCCACGGTGTGGCCGCCGACGTGCCGCTGCTGCTGATCGGCAACGGCACCGGCATCGCGGGCCTGCGCGCGCACCTGCATGAACGCGCACGCGATGGCGCGCGCCGCACCTGGTTGCTGTTCGGCGAACGTTCGGCCGCACACGATTTTCATTTCGGCGATGAACTGCAGGCGATGCTGGCCGAGGGCACGCTGGCGCGGCTGGACACGGTGTTCAGCCGCGACGGCGGCACTCACCGTTATGTGCAGGACGCATTGCTCGCCGAAGCGGCGACGCTGCGGCAGTGGGTCGATGAAGGGGCCACGATCCTGGTCTGCGGCAGCCTGCAGGGCATGGCCCCGGCGGTGGACGCGGTGATCGAACAGGTGCTGGGCACCGAGGGCAAGGAAGCCTTGCTGCTGGCCGGGCGCTACCGGCGCGATGTGTATTGAAATCGCCGCATCCACGCATGGCGTGGATCTACTGCTCCACTTCGGCGGATGCGAACCGCCTTCTGGTGGGTGCGGACCTTGGTTCGCACCGCGACGCGGTATCGCGGCCCCATCCACGCACGGCGTGGATCTACTGCTCCACTTCGGCGGATGCGAACCGCCTTCTGGTGGGTGCGGACCTTGGTTCGCACCGTGACGCGGTATCGGCGGCCCCATCCACGCATGGCGTGGATCTACTGCTCCACTTCGGCGGATGCGAACCGCCTTCTGGTGGATGCGACGTGACGCGGTATCGGCGGCCGCATCCACGCATGGCGTGGATCTACTGCTCCACTTCGGCGGATGCGAACCGCCTTCTGGTGGGTGCGGACCTTGGTTCGCACCGTGACGCGGTATCGGCGGCCCCATCCAGGCATGATGCCAACCGCATCTGCAGTAGATCCACGCCATGCGTGGATTGAGCCCATCGTCGCCCAGGAATCATCCCGCCGCTGCGCTTACCCGGATCGCCAACAACTCGCCTCCGCCCTGCAACGCATGCCGCTGCCGCTCACCGGCCGACAGCCACGCTGTATCGCCCGCCTGCATCGCAGGCAACCCGCTGTCCTTGCCAAACTCGGCGTGCCCGCCCAGCAGATGCAGCGTCCACGCCACGCCCGGCTCGCAGAAGAAGAACATCGGCCCGACCAGCGGCCGGTGCAGCAGCTCGGCCTGCAGCAGCCCGCGCTTCCACATCAGGTTGAAATCATGGGTGGTGCCGTCGATCAGTTCGCCGTGCAGCGTCTGCTCACCGGCAAAGCGCATGCGGCCGTGCGGTGGCAGCACCTCGGCCACGCGTCCATCGTCGAAGCGCAGGCGAACCCCATTGCCCTGCAGCAGCACCAGTTCGCGTTCGACACCGGGGAAAGCCGAGAACGCGGCGTCCTGTTCGATCTCTGCCACCGACAGGCGCAGCGCCCAGTCGTCGCCATGCACCGGCAGGCGCAGAATCTCGCGGGTCCAACCCAGGCCGTTGCGCCAACGCTCGCGACGATAGTCCAGGCTGGAAATCACCTGGCTCGGGGTGTGCAGCAGGGAGTCGATGTTCATACGCACATTGCATCACGCCACGCGTCGGCGTGCATCACTGCGTTGCCAGGCGACCCTGCGCACCGCACTCGCCGCCCAGCAGCTGCGAGTGTTTCAACCAGTCCTGGTCGGGGTAATAGGCAAACACCATCGTGCCGCCACGCAGCGCATCGATCAGCGGCCTGGCCACCGACAACCGTACTGCAGGGCACCCCAGGCTGCGCCCCAGCCGGCCCTGCAGCTGCGCGGTCGAAGGATTCACATACGGCGCACCGTGGATGACGATCGCACGCTCGCGGGCGCGATCGTTGAAGCCGGGCTCCAGTCCGGCCAGCCGCAGCGAATAACCGTTGCCGCCCATGTAGGTTTCCTGTGCGGTGAACGCGCCGAGGCTGGACATGTAGCTGCCTTCGCGGTTCGAAAAATGCTCGGTGCGGTTCTCGCCGCTGTTGCGCCCGTGCGCCACCCACTCCTCGAACAGCAGCCGCTGGCGGGCCAGGTCGAAGACCCACATCCGCGGCTCGGTGGAAGGTCGCGAGTAATCGATCACGCTCAGGCGTTCACCGTTGATGCCCAGCTCCGGCCGCTGCAACGCGCAGCGCATCGCATGCGCGGCCAACTGCAGCACGCGGCGGTCGGCCTTGGGCGCGCTGCGTGCCAGCTGCGCGGCCAGATCATCGGCACTGATCGCGGCGACAGGCGCCTGCGCCCATGCCGACGCAGTGGCAACAGTGGCCAGCAGGCCAACAGCGGCCAGCCGGCGGGAGAGGAAAGCGGACATGGGCAGCCCGGGAAGGTCTCAGGATCCCTTGAGGGTGGACGCTGGCGGCTCCGATTCCAAGACCGGCTGCATTCCCGATTCAGCCGCGCTTGGGCGCACCGCCGGCAGCGAGGTGACCAGCAGGGTCGTTCCCGGCACCAGCACCTGGTACAGCTGGCGGGCAAAATCGGCCGGCAGCGCCATTGGCAGCGAGGGGGTAGCCAGCAGGTCCGGCGTGGCCTGGGCGCGGTCCTGGCCCAGCAACGGGTAAGCCGTCCACTGGTGCAGCCGCTGCTGCGCGTCCAACGGGCTGGGCGTTTCGCTGAAACCCTGGCCCATCACGAACAGGGTGGTGCCCTGGAATGCCGGCAGCGCGTCGGCCTTCAACGGCGATTCGCCGATCATCACACCGTCGCGCAGCACATACAGGCGCTGGTCGTGCAGGCTGACCAGGATGCCGACCTGCCCGCTGGGGGCGGCACTGTCATCCCACCAGGCCTTGTCCGGCGCGGCGCCCTCGCCTTCGGGCAAGGCCTGGCCGCGCGCATTCACCGGCGCCAGCACGGCAGGATAGGCCAGCGTCATCGGCGCGCTCTTGGCATCGGCCACCACCACGGTATCGCCGCGCTTGGTTTCGCTGAACAGCTTCTGCGCGAATGCCTGTGGCAGGCGCACGCAGCCATGCGAGGCCGGATGCCCAGGCAGGCTGCCGCCGTGCAGTGCGATGCCATCCCAGGTCAGCCGCTGCATGTAGGGCATCGGCGCGCTGTTGTAGAGGTTGGAGCGGTGGTCCTTGTCCTTCTGCAGGATGGTGAACACACCGGTCGGGGTTTCGTGCCCGCTCTTGCCAGAGCTGATGGTGGTCAGGCCGATGGCGATGCCGTTGCGATACACGTAGGCACGCTGCTCATCCAGGCTGACCACCAGCACGATCGGCCCGGCCGGCGAAACTTCCGGATGCCACAGGTACTCGCCGGGCTTGAGGTCGGTCGGCCCGCGTTCTTCAGGGACCGTGGCGGCGGCAGCGGGCCGGGGCGGCGTCGCCGCCTGTGCGGCCCATGGCATTGCCAGGGCAACGGCGAGCATCAACGTTGATCGAAGCAGGTGCATCCAGCGGGCTCCATTCCATGCGAAGCGGCCACCGTACACCATGCGCACGTCGCGGCTGCGCCAAAAGAAATTGCCCGGCGACACAGCCATGTGTCGTACCGGGCAATCGTCACGTCCCTGTCGGCCTGCTGCCACCCCCTCGCATCCTGCGAAGCGGGGGCGACGTTGCATCCTGCACGCGGCCGCGTCTGTCCTGTTTGTATCTCAGCCCCTTCCACAGGTCTGTGATGCCACCATCCTGGTGATTGGTGCCGCATCCCTGCGACGGTCGGTGGTTACGGGCGTCCTGTCCGTAGCCAGTGAACCCGCATCCTGCCGGTCCCGACGGTTCCTGTTGTCATCGCCTTGGCACGGTTCGCACCGGTACCGATCCAGGTACCGGATCCGCGGGCAACACTCTGTTGCCGACGGTGATCCGCTGTCGATTCCGTTCGACGATCGATGTCCCTATCCCCTTCACCTGCGTCAGGTCCTCGACGCGATGAAACGGGCCGTGTCTGCGCCGGTGCTCGACGATTGCCGCAGCCTTCTTGGCTCCGACCATCGTCAATCCCTGCTGCAGCGCCTGGGCATCGGCCCGGTTGATGTCGATCGGCTCGGCGGCTTGCGCCCCCGCGATCCACACCCCCAGTGCCAGTGCCCTTAACACGACAATCCAAGGCACGACGTGTATCTCCTTGTGGTTCTGGTCGTCCCGGCCGGCAATCCCGTCGGTCGAAACAGTGTCCGTCACCACATGCACACAGCGTATAGGTTTGACGGATTTCTAAAAGCCAGCCAAATACCCGACGTGATGTAGGAAAAACCCTACCCGCGGGCGAGGCGTAGAATGTCCGGATCAGCCATGCAACCGGAGTTTCAGATGGACAGCGCCAAGCTCGGCCAATTCGTCAGTGACAAGTGGGACAGCGAAATCGTCCCGCAGTTGGTCGACTACATCCGCATTCCCAACAAGTCGCCGATGTTCGACGCCAATTGGGTGCAGAACGGCTACATGGAGCAGGCGGTCACCCTGATGGAGAACTGGGCCAAGGCCCAGCAGCTGCCCGGCCTGAAGGTCGAAGTGGTGCGTCTGGAAGGCCGTACCCCGCTGATCCTGCTGGAGATTCCGGCCACCGGCGCCGAAACCGGCGATGACACCATCCTGCTCTACGGCCACCTGGACAAGCAGCCGGAAATGACCGGCTGGGACGAAGACCTCGGCCCGTGGACCCCGGTCCTGCGTGGCGACAAGCTGTACGGCCGTGGCGGCGCCGATGACGGCTACGCCATCTTCGGTTCGCTGGCCGCCGTGCTGGCGCTGCAGGCCCAGGGCCTGCCGCATGCCCGCTGCGTGGTGCTGATCGAAGCCTGTGAAGAATCGGGCAGCTACGACCTGCCGGCCTACGTCGACCACCTGGCCGACCGCATCGGCAAGCCGTCGCTGGTGGTCTGCCTGGATTCGGGCTGCGCCAACTACGACCAGCTGTGGTGCACCACCTCCCTGCGCGGCCTGACCGGCGGCAATTTCACCGTGAAGGTGCTCAACGAAGGCGTCCATTCCGGCGATGCCTCGGGCGTGGTGCCGTCCAGCTTCCGCCTGCTGCGCCAGCTGCTGTCGCGCATCGAGGACCAGGACACCGGCCGCATCCTGATCGATGGCATGAACGTGGAGATCCCGGCCGAGCGCCTGCAGCAGGCCAAGCGTGCCGCTGAAGTGGTCGATACCGAGATCTTCGAGAAGTTCCCGATGGTCGACGGCCTGCGCCCGATGAACGAGGACCTGACCGAGCTGGTGCTCAACCGCACCTGGCGCCCGGCGCTGTCGGTCACCGGCGTGGGTGGCATGCCGGCCCTGGAATCGGCCGGCAACGTGCTGCGCCCGCAGACCTCGGTGAAGCTGTCGCTGCGCCTGCCGCCGACCGCCGACGGCAAGACCTGCGGCGAACTGCTGAAGGACGCCCTGCTGCGCGATCCGCCGAATGGCGCGCAGGTCACCCTTGACCTGGAAAAGGCCTCCACCGGCTGGAACGCGCCGGCAATGGCGCCGTGGCTGACCAAGGCCATCGACGATGCCAGCCAGGCCTTCTTCGGCAAGCCGGCG
Source organism: Stenotrophomonas sp. STEN046 (assembly GCF_056759755.1). Lineage (NCBI taxonomy): Bacteria > Pseudomonadati > Pseudomonadota > Gammaproteobacteria > Lysobacterales > Lysobacteraceae > Stenotrophomonas > Stenotrophomonas sp. STEN046. The sequence goes on along the minus strand of NZ_JBRRDR010000021.1, from coordinate 24,396 downwards.
ATGTACATGGGTGAAGGCGGCTCGATCCCGTTCATGGGCATGCTGGGCGAGAAGTTCCCGGGTGCGCAGTTCATGATCACCGGCGTGCTCGGCCCGCACTCCAACGCGCATGGCCCGAACGAGTTCCTGCACATCCCGATGGGCAAGAAGGTCACCTCCTGCGTGTCCAAGGTGATCAGCGAGCACTACGCGGCCAGCCTGCGCGGCGAAACCAGCGGCTCGCCGGTGGCTGCCGACAGCGGCACCCGCCACGGCAACCACGGCTGCTGCTGATTACGCCACACCGTGACGGACGCAGCCTGGCCTTGCTAGGCTGCGTCCACCCATCGAGAGCACCGATTGCATGAACGGTCTGTTTGGCAGCACCAGCTGGCTCTACATCATCCTGGTTGGCTTCTTCGTCGGCCTGCTCGGGCGATTCTTCATGCCCGGCAACAACCGCATGGGCTGCCTGCTGACCATCGTGCTGGGCATCATCGGCGCGCTGCTGGCCGGGTGGTTCGGCCAGTACATGGGGTGGTACGCAGCGGGCGAACCGGCCGGTTTCTTCGGTGCGGTCGTGGGTGCGGTCGTCGTGCTGGCGATCCTGCGCCTGTTCAGCGGTCGCCGCTGAACCCGCCATCCCCTTCCCTTTCCGTTCCCGACGTTGGCGCGCCCGGCGCGCCCGGATATGCCTGCATGACCGAACCTGCCTCTGATCCCCAGCGCAGCGCACAGCGCCTGCAGTGGGCCCGTACCCAGCTCGACGATGGCGCTGCCGTGGTCGAACGCGCGTCGGTGGATGCCGGCATGCGCAGCTACTGGCGCACCACCAGCACGCGCGGCAGCCACATCGTGATGGATGCCCCGCCGGGACTGGAAGACCCCACGCCGTGGCTGCGCATGCGCGGCATGCTGCACGACCATGGGCTGCGCGTGCCTTCGCTGCTGGCCCAGGATCTGCCGTCCGGCTTCCTGCTGCTGGAGGACCTCGGCGGCCCGACGCTGGCGCGCATCCTCAACGAACGCAACGCCGACGAATGGTTCGGCCGCTCCATCGAACAGCTGCTGCGCCTGCAGGCGATTCCGGTGCCCGCCGATTTCGGCCATTTCGGCGAAGCGCTGTTGCAGCGCGATGCCGGCCTGTTCGACGAGTGGTTCCTGCAACGCCACCTGGGCCTTGAACTGGACTGCGGTGAGATTGAAGGCCTGCAGCTGGTGCACCGCCGCTTGATGGACAACGCGCTGGGCCAGGCACAGCTGATGACCCATCGCGACTACATGCCACGCAACCTGATGCCGGTCGACGATGGCCCGGCCGTGCTTGATTTCCAGGACCTGGTGCGCGGCCCTATCGCCTATGACGCGGTGAGCCTGTTCAAGGATGCGTTCCTGAGCTGGCCGCTGCAGCGCGTGGACGAGTGGCTGGCGCAGTACCACCAGCGCGCGCGCGACGCGGGTCTGCCTGTACCTGACCGCGCCACGTTCCTGCGCGATGCCGACTGGATGGGCATCCAGCGCCACGTGAAGATCCTGGGGCTGTTCTGCCGCCTGCGTTACCGCGACAACAAGGGCCATTACCTGGACGATGCCCCGCGCTTCATCGCCTATCTGGATGAAGTGCTGCCGCGCTATCGCGAACTGGCGCCGCTGCAGCAGCTGCTGGAAACGCGGATCAAGCCGGCCCTGGCTGACCTTGCCGCGCCGATGCGCGTGCTGCGCTGAAGGACGCATCGATGAAGGCCCTGATCTTCGCCGCCGGCCTCGGCGAGCGCATGCGTCCGTTGACCCTGCACACGCCCAAGCCGCTGCTGCCGGTGGCCGGCAAGCCATTGATCGTCTGGCATCTTGAACGCTTGGCCGCCCTCGGCGTGCGCGATGTGGTGGTCAACACGGCCTGGCTGGCCGAACAGTTCCCGGCTGTTCTGGGCGATGGCAGCCAGTGGGGCGTGCGCCTGCATTTCCTGTACGAAGGCCAGACACCGCTGGAGACCGGCGGTGGCATTCTCAATGCGCTGCCGGTACTGGGCGATGCGCCGTTCCTGGTGGTCAACGGCGATATCTGGACCGACTTCGATTTCGCCACGCTGCCGCGCGAACCGCACGGCGAAGCGCACCTGGTGCTGGTGGACAATCCCGCGCAGCATCCCGACGGCGACTACCGGCTGGATGCGCACGGCCTGTTACACCACGACCGCGCAGGCCCGTGCCTGACCTACGCCGGCATCGGGCTCTACCGCCCATCGATCGTGGCCGACTGGCACGCGGTGATCGGCGATGCACCGGGCAGCGAGCGGGTGCCGCCGAAGTTCTCGGTGGTGCCGCTGCAGAAGCACTTCATGGCGCAGGGCCTGATCAGCGGGCAGCACCATCGCGGGCGCTGGACCGATGTGGGTACGGTGGATCGCCTGCGCGCGCTGGATGATGAGTTGGCTGCGAACGGCTGAGCCCCTCGTGGCTGGGCGACTTGAGAACAGAAGCCTTGCTTGGCCGGTCGGGGTGCGCTGCGCAGGGGACGCTGCAAGTACGTCCATGTAAGCTCGGTCGCCGCATCCATGCGGCTCACGCCCCTGCGCAGCCCACCCCGACCGGCCTCTGACAGTTTCCGTGGGCGTCCAGCCACGGAAGAAAGAAAGAAAAGCAAAAGCGGATCGCTTCGCTACGCTCGCTCTGGTGTCGACCAAGGTCGACACCCACCACAAGCAAGACACTTGTCGACCAAGGTCGACACCCACCAACAGCAGTGCAGTACGCAGTCCCGGCAGATCGCGGGAATCTGTCGAAGGCGGGGTGGCTCAGGTTGCGGGGGCGTGAGCGCCATGGATGGCGCGACCGAGGCTACATGGACGTATTTACGCCGTCCCCCGCAACCGGACCCACCCCGCCATCCCTCAGGAAACCAGCTTTTGACGTTGACGTTGACGTTGCTTCGGCTTCGGCGGGGGCAGGGCGCAGCCCTGCAGACACAACCGCAACCTGAACAGGCCCTTTTGCGTGAAGTCTCAAACATCGTTTAGACTTGCAGGGTCTGCAGCGGCCGTCCGTTTCCCTTCGGGATCGCCGGCGACCGGGGTCCGCCCCCTTCGCCCGCCCCCACTCCGACGCCGTTCGTCACGCATTCCAGCCGGCGCTTCGCGCCGGCTGCACCCAATTCTCGCAGCGCGGTTCACGGGAACGCTCCGAGTCAGCCGATCAGTTTGATCTGCCCCCGTCTGTCCGTTCGGACAGGCGTTAACTGTACTTGGAGCAATCTCAATGTCTTTTGAATCCCTGGGCCTTGCGCCCTTCCTGCTGCGTGCGCTCGCCGAGCAGGGCTACGAAACCCCGACCCCGATCCAGCAGCAGGCGATCCCGCTGGTGCTGGCCGGCCGCGACCTGCTGGCCGGCGCACAGACCGGTACCGGCAAGACCGCTGCCTTCGGCCTGCCGCTGCTGCAGCACCTGGGCACCGCCTCGCAGGAAGTGCGTACCGGCCCGCGCAAGCCGCGTGCCCTGATCCTGGCCCCGACCCGCGAGCTGGCCACCCAGGTGCATGACAGCCTGCGTGGCTACAGCAAGTACCTGCGCATCCCCAGCGCCTGCATCTACGGCGGCGTCGGCATGGGCAACCAGCTGGACATCCTGCGCCGTGGCGTGGACCTGCTGGTGGCCTGCCCGGGCCGCCTGATCGACCACCTGGAGCGTCGCAGCATCGACCTGTCCGGCATTGAACTGCTGGTACTGGACGAAGCCGACCGCATGCTGGACATGGGCTTCCTGCCCTCGATCAAGCGCATCCTGGCCAAGCTGCCCAAGCAGAACCGCCAGACCCTGCTGTTCTCGGCCACCTTCGAGGACAACATCCGCCAGCTGGCGCTGGAATTCATGCGCAACCCGGAGCAGATCCAGGTCACGCCGAAGAACACCGTTGCCGAAACCATCACCCACCGCGTGCACCCGGTCGATGGCGGCCGCAAGCGCGACCTGCTGCTGCACCTGCTGGCGCAGGACAGCCGCGAGCAGACCCTGGTGTTTGCCCGTACCAAGCACGGCAGCGACAAGCTGGCCGCGTTCCTGGAAAAGTCCGGCATCAAGACCGCTGCGATCCATGGCAACAAGAGCCAGGGCCAGCGCCTGCGTGCACTGGGCGACTTCAAGGCTGGCCGGGTGACCGTGCTGGTGGCCACCGATATCGCTGCGCGCGGTATCGACATCAACGAGCTGCCGAAGGTGATCAACTTCGATCTGCCGATGGTGGCCGAAGACTACGTGCACCGCATTGGCCGTACCGGCCGCAACGGTGCCACCGGCGAAGCGATCTCGCTGGTCGCGCAGGATGAAGTGAAGCTGCTGCGCGCGATCACGCGCCTGCTCGGCCGCGACATGGATATCCGCGATGTGCCGGGCTTCGAGCTGCAGGTGCCGATCCGCTGGGGCAACAGTGCTCCGGGCAAGGCCGAGCACGAGACCGGTGAACGCGCACCGCGCAAGAACCACGCCCGTCGTCCGCACGGCGACGCACCGCGTCACGCCCATGCAGGCCCGAAGAAGGCCGGCGGTGGTCGTCGCGAGGGCGGTGGCAATGGCCAGCAGCGTGCAGGTGCCGGTGCCGGTCAGGGCCAGCGTCGTGGCGGCGCCGGGAATTCCGGTGGCGGCCGTGGCCGCAGCCAAGGTGGCAATGGCGGCGGTCGCGCCGGCTGATCCCAGCTGACATGGATGGCGCTTCCCGCTGCGCGGGGGGCTGTCGGAGGACGGCGCTGACGCGCCGTCCTTTTTTGTTGCTGGCTACCGGGTGATAAAGCACGCGGTGGCAGTACCGAGGGCGGATGGGCGTGGGGCCAGCGCAAAACACGCCGTAAACCCCGCTCCGCGGTCCGGCCCAGCCGCTGGCGGCTGGGCGTTCGGGCGCTTGCGAAGCAGTGCTTCGCAGGCAAAACGCCCTCACCCATGGGGGCTCGGTCGGCGCATCCATGCGCCTCACGGTTCTGCGCTGGCCCCACGCCCATCCGCTTCAAGCATTGCCTGCGCCTTCTTGTCCCGCCGGGTAGCCGGAAGAAGAAGGATCAAATTCAAGTTCAAAGACAAAAGCAAAAGCCGGACTTCCAGCTTTTGCTTTTTTGCTTTTGCCCTTGCTCCCGCCTTGGGTTTGATGCGTCCGCGCCCGCGGGAAAATGTCTGGGGAGGACGGATGGGTTGCGCAGGACCGCAGGCGCCATGGATGGCGCCTACGAGCCTACAGGGACGTACTTGCGGCGTGTCCTGCGCGGCCTATCCGTCCTCCCCACCCCCATGGCAATGAAGGCGCCAAACGCCTCAACCCCGCGCCTTAGCCGGATTCACCAGATTCCCGAAGAAGATCGCGTTGATCAGCAGCCGATCAGTCCCGTGCCAGTACTTGCGATGCGCCGGGTCATCGGCGAACAGGATCACATTGCCCTGCCCCTGCGCCGACACCAGCAGCCACGCACTGCCGGCCACCCGGCTGCGGTTGCGCTCGGAAAGATAGCCGTTCACCCGCGGCGTGGCGTCGATGCGCACCACCGTGGAGAAACCGTTCGCGCTGGGCTGCAGGGTCACGGTGTTCTCCTTGTTGATCGCCAGCTGCCGACGTGGCACACCGAATGCCAGTGGGTGGCTGGTATCGACATCGGCGCTGAGGATATTGCCGCTGACACGCTCGATCGCAGCAATGTCGCGCTGGTCACCGAAGGCACGGCGCGCGGTGTCGCCAGCGTCTTCATCCTTGCCCAGCGTCTCGCCCTCGGCCAGCTTCTGTTCGATCGCCCACTTCGACGCGGTGCCGTAGGTGACCAGTGAGCCACCGGCCTGGATCCAGCGCTTCAATGCGGCTACCGCCGTGGCATCGATGCCGGTGTAGCTGCCACCGGACAACACAACGGTGGTGTAACGATCCAGCGCTACCTTGCCCAGCTGCTGCGGGTCGAGCTTGCTGGCCGGCAGCTGCAGCTGCTGGTCCAGCAGGAACCAGGCCGAACCGATTTCGGTGGCGGCCACGCCCTCCCCCATCACCAGCGCAACGGCCGGCTTGCGCAGTGCCTTGACGCTGTCACTGCCGAGGTCGATGCCTTCGCGGCTGCGGCCGCTGGACAGGGCATGCACCTGCACGCCGGCATCGCCTGCGGCGGCAGCGACGGCGTGCTGCAGGGCGGTGCCCTGCAGTGGCTGCCCGGCGACCGGCACCACGATGCTGCCGCCGGCAAAGGCGATATCGCCCTGCGCGGTGCTGGCAGTGAACGGCTGGAACGCCGTCCGTGTGGAGAGCCCCTTGGCCTGCAGCGCCACCAGTGCGCGGCCGGCGTTGTAGTCGCGCCAATCGATCACATAGGCAAAGCGGGCATCACCGCCGATCACCCCGCCCTGGACGGTGGGCACTTCGGACACGCGCGCGCCGCCATCGATCCGGCTGCGGCTGCCGGCGAACGCCACGCCATAGGCCGGGGCGATCGCATAACTGGTGCTGCCATAGAACACATCGCCCTTGATCGGCGGGGTCTCGGCGAAGATCGAGTGCACCAGGCGGAACTGCGCCTGCTGCACCGGCACCACGTAGGCATTGCCCGCGTCGAAACGCCGGCCGTCAACGGTGACGTCGCGGTCCAGTGCACGCACCTCGATCCGGTGCAGCAGCAGCAGCTCCAGCAGACGCCGGGTCAGTGCCGGGTCATGCGCATCGCCGAACACGAAGCTCTTCACCGGCTGCTGCGCCGCCTGCTTCAAGGCGCTCTGGAAGAACGTCTTCTGCAGGTCGAACAGTCCACTGCGCTCTGTCACCGCCCCGCGCACCGTGCCCAGGCCGGTGGCCACCTGGTTGCGGATGGTGAACGGGAAGGTCAGCAGCCCGTTCACCGATTCCTGCACACGGCCGCGCGAACTGGCCTGCTCGACAGTGACGCCGACCGCGCCATGGAAATCCGGATAGGTCGAGCCATACACCGGCGAGAAGTTGTCGAAGTTTTCGCCGGTGTAGTACAGCGAGCCCAGCGCATCCAGCGCCTGCGCGTGGTACCTGGCCAGGGTCTTGTTGAATTCATACGACGCAGCGGGAATCAGCGGGCTGTGCATGCTCTTCGGCGACGGCTCGAAGTAGTACGTGCTGTCCTTGCCCATCTCGTGGAAGTCGATCTGCACGTTCGGGTACCACTGGTGGAACACCTCGACCTTCGGCCGCGAATCCTGCTGGGTCAGGGCAAGCCAGTCGCGGTTGAGGTCGGTGAAGTAGTGGTTGGTGCGCCCCTGCGGGAATGGTTCGACATGTTCCTTGTCGGCCGGGTCGGCCGAGGCCGGGCTGGAGGCCCACGCGTTGTGCCAGTTCGCCGCGCGATCGCGACCGTCGGGGTTCTGCGCCGGGTCGAACAACACCACCGCCTGCTGCAGCCACTGCTGCGTTTCAGCGCTGCGGTTGGCCACCAGATAATAGGCGGTCAGCATCGCGGCCTCGCCACTGGAGGTCTCGTTGCCGTGCACGCTGTAGCCCAGCCATACCACCACCGGGCTGTCCCCGGCCGCGCTGCGTGGCTGCGCCGGATCGACCAGGGTGGCGTGTTGCTGGCGGATCTGTTCCAGCCGCGCCTGGTTGCTGGCCGCGGTGACGGTGGCGATCAGCAGCGGCCGGCCCTCGTAGCTGCGGCCGATCTCGCGCACGCTGATCCTGTCCGAGCGCCTGGCCAGTTCCTGGAAATAGGCAACCAGTTGATCGTGGCGGGTGAAGCGGCTGCCGATTGGATAGCCAAGGAACTGTTCCGGCGTGGGAATGCTGGCATCGAAGCCGGAGGCTTCGCTGGCCTGCGGGAAGAAGTAGGCGCTCTGTGCGTGAACCGCAGGCGGCGCGGACACGACGGCGGTGAGAGCGAGCAGCAACGGCACAACGACACGGCGATGCAAGGACACGGTGACTCCCCAGAAGGAACGTGGCGACACGACCGGTCGCGCATGGCGACCGGTCGTGTGCGGTGAATCAGAAGCGGTAGTCGAAACCCAGCGTGAAGTAGCGGCCACGCAGGTCGTACTGGCTGAAGTCGTACGGCGCACGGATGCCCGGGAACGACGCGTCGTACGGCGGCGTCTTGTCACCCAGGTTCTGCACCTTGGCGTACACGGTCAGGTTGTCGATGCCGGTGTAGCCCAGGTACAGGTCGAACTGGTTGTACGCATCGACGCGGTCCTGCACGGCCGCGGCGGCGGTGCTGGCCTTCTGGTCGTAGCCGCTGGTGTAGTACCAGGTGACCGCGGCGGTGTAGTCGCTGTACTTCCAGTCCAGGGTGGTGGTGGCCTTGTTCTTCGGCAGGGTGGCACCGAGGTTGCTGCCGGCATAATCCACCAGCGGGCCACCGACCACGGTCGGGCGGCGATAGTCGCGCACGTGGGTATAGGCCGAGGTCACGGTGAAATCACCGAGGGCGGTGGTCGGGATGCGCTGGCGCAGCTCGACGTCGATGCCCGAGGTCTTCAGCTCGCTCAGGTTCTGGTAGCGGTTGAACACCGCCTGCAGCTTGCCGCGCTCATCGCGCTGCACCGCACCGGCGACGTTGTCGTTGACCAGCGTCTGGGTGTTGTTGGTACCGACAAGGTTGTCCAGCTGGATACGGTAGTAGTCGATGCTGAGGTTGGTGTTCTCCCATGGCGACAGCACCACGCCGAAGTTCAGGCTCTTGGTGCGCTCCGGCTTCAGTTCGCTGTTGCCGACGGTGAAGAAGGTCGGGTTCTGTCGCGAGCCCGGCACGTCCGGATCACGCGGATCGACCACGCTGCCGTAGGCGATGCTGGTGCTGTTGGAGTTTTCCGACAACGACGGTGCACGGAAGCCCTTCGATGCAGAAGCGCGCACCAGCAGGAAATCCAGCGGCTGCCAGCGCAGGCCAAGCTTGGGCGAGAACGCGTCACCGAAGTCATCGTAATGGTCGGCACGCGCGGCGGCCGACAGTTCCAGGGTCGATGCCAGCGGCACGTTGACCTCGGCGTATGCCGCGCTGACCTTGCGTTCGCCATGCACTTCGGCGATGGCCGGGCGTACCTGCAGGCCGGCATCGATCTGCCACGGATTGTTGGAATCCAGCTTCTCGCGCCGCCATTCGGCACCGGCGGCGAAACCGATGTCGCCGGCCCAGGTATGGCCGAGGCTGCCGGAGATCTTCGCATCGATGCCCTGCAGCACCGACTCGGCCGGGCGCAGGGTGGCGATGTTGATCGAATCGCGTACCGACTGCGGCGTGGCCGCCGGGTTCAGCAGGTTGTAGCTGCCGCTGGCCAGCGCATTGGCCAAGGCCCAGCGGTTGGCGAAGCCGCCGGAGACGCTTTCGCGCTCGCTGCTGCGCGCGCCGAAGGCGGCCACTTCCCAGTCCCATTTTTCGGTGTTGCCGCGCAGGCCGAACACGCCGCGATAGGCGGTGGAGCGGTTGGTCTTGATGGTGCCGCCGAGGTCGAAGAAGGTGTACTCGATCGGTACCGCGCGGCCATACGGGTTGTAGGGGCTGCTGGCCGGCAGGTTGGATGACACCGGCTCGGCCAGGCCGGTCTGGGCGTTCAGTGCGAAGCGCCCGCTTTCCAGGGTGAAGAACGGGCTGCTGCCGAACCAGGCGGCACTCTTGATCTGGCTGTACAGCACTTCGCCGAAGGCTTCGGCGTTGTCGCCCAGCCGGAAGGTGCCGTTGGCATACGCCTGGTAGCGCTTGGTGGAGGGAATCAGCGTGGTGTACGGCGCCTGGTTGAAGCCACAGGTATCGCCGGCCAGGCCGTCGATCGGTGCACTGGCCACGCGGGTGGTGCCGGTGGGGCAGTTGCCGTTGGCATCGAGCATCGGCACCGAGGCGCCGTTGACCAGGTAGCGCGCGCCCTTGGCCGACCAACCGTTCCAGCGGCCGCCGGGCTGGTCGCTGTAGATGCCGCTCTTGGTCAGGTTGCGCTCGTCCTGGTCCAGGCGCTCACGGTTGTAGGCCTGCAGGCTGAAGAGGATGTTGTAGCCGTCCTTGTCGATGTCGCCGAGGCCACCGACGAATTTCAGGTTCTGCTCGTGCAGGCCGCCCTGGTCGGCGCCGCCGAAGCTGCCACCGATCTCGGCCCCTTCGAAATTCTGCCGGGTGATGATGTTGACCACGCCAGCGACTGCATCGGAACCGTACACGGCCGAGGCACCATCCTTGAGCACTTCGATGCGTTCGACGGCGACCAGCGGCAGCGCATTGAGATCAACGAAGGTGTCCGACAGGCCACCGGCCGGGAAGCCGTAGTTGGCCAGGCGACGGCCATTGAGCAGCACCAGCGTGTTCTTCTGCGAGAGTCCGCGCAGGCCGATGCCGGCCGAGCCCGAGGCCCAGCCGTTGTTGGTGGTTTCGTTGCTGGCGTTGCCGGTGTTGGCCGAGATCGAACGCAGGACATCGGCGACGGTGGCCTTGCCGGTCTGTTCCAGCTGCTGGCGGGCGATCACCTGCACCGGGTTGGACGCCTCGGTATCGGCGCGCTTGATGTTGGAACCGGTGACGCGCACGGCGGCCAGGGTGCTGGCCTCGCCATTGGCATCGGCGGTGGTTTCGGCGGCGGCAGACAAAGGCGCGGCCAGAGCGACGGCCAGGGCCGCCACAAGCAGGGTGTGCTGGGGCATGACGATGTGGGGGAGGTAGTGGAAGGACGAGGTAAGTTCCGCAGTAATCCATGCCTGGCCGGGATCCGGCCAATAACATCTCTTCATACGGATATAAGAGAAACTATCATCTCTTCATCCGGATGGAAAGAATTTCTTCACGGAAACCGAACGCCGGGCCGGGCCCAGCGTCGTCCTGCGGCGTACAATCGCGGCATGGAAATCTTCAAAGTCTTCATGCTCGAGGCGGCGCACCGCCTTCCCAATGTGCCGCCGGGGCACAAGTGCGCGCGCCTGCACGGGCATTCGTTCCGGGTGGAACTGAAAGTCGAGGGCGAGCCCGGTGCGCAGACCGGCTGGATCATGGACTTCGGCGATGTGAAGGCGGCCTTCCAGCCGATCTACGACCGCCTGGACCACCACTACCTCAACGACATCCCCGGCCTGGAAAACCCGACCAGCGAGAACCTGGCGGTGTGGATCTGGGCCGAGCTGAAGCCGCTACTGCCGGCCCTGAGCGAAATCACCGTGCATGAGACCTGCACGTCCGGCTGCCGCTACCGCGGCCCGACCGCCTGACAACCAACTGATCTGAAACGTATTTCCAGGTCAGTGAGGGCGCGTTCATCAATTTTGTTGCATTGCCGCATGATCGGCGTATGCTGCATTGCATCAAGCAAATGCACGGCGCATGCGATTGGCGACAGCCACTGACGCGACGCCCACGCTCATTGCATGGGTCCCTCCCCCCATGCAATCCGGACCCGGCAGATCCCTCCCTCTGCCGGGTCTTTTTTTGCCTGCTATCCGGCCGTAGTACCGGGCCATGCCCGACGGGCGCAACGCTGCGTCAGCGCCCGCGATTGGCGTGCCAATGCTGGTGCCAGGCCTGGAACATCAGCACGTTCCACAGGTGGGTGTGCCACTTGCGTTCACCACGCAGGAACGCCTCCCAGATCGCACGTACGCGCACGACATCGAAGCAGCCCTGGTTGCGCAGCAGTTGCGGGTCCAGCAACGCTTCGGCCCAGTCGCGCAGTGGACCGGCCAGCCAGCGTGCCATCGGCGGGCCGAAACCCCGCTTGGGCCGATACACCAGCGGTGCGGGCAGGTAACGCGACAGCAGGTGCTTGAGGATCCGCTTGTGCTCGCCATCGTGGTATTTCAGATGCTGCGGCAGGCGCCAGGCCAGGCGCACCACCTCCATGTCCAGCAGCGGCGAACGTGTCTCCACGCCCGACGCCATGCCTGCACGGTCGACCTTGGCCAGGATGCCTTCGGCCAGGTCCATGCGGAAATCCAGCAGCTGGATGCGCGCTTCGGCCGGCAATGCGGTGTCCTGCTGCTGGAAGAGGGTCGCCGGTTCGCGCGCCCCCAGCACCACCTGGGTGGGCTGCCGCCAGCGGGTGACGCGCTGCAGGTAATGGCCTTCCACATCGTTTGCAGCCACCTCGGCCACCAATGCGCGCCACCCGCCAAGGCGGCCGCGCTCGACGTTCAAGCGGCTGCTGCCGCGCCGGGCAAGATCGCGCACCCAGTCCGGCAGGCCACCGCACAGGCGCGCATTGCGCAATGCGCGGCCATAGCTCGGGTGGCCGAAGAACAACTCATCACCACCATCACCGGTCAGCGCCACCGGCTTGCGCGCGCCCAGCAGCTCGCTGGCCAGCAGCGTGGGCAGCTGCGAAGCATCGGCAAACGGTTCGCACCAGACCTGCGGCAGCCGCTGCAGCAGATCAAGCCCCTGGCGGCTGTCCATCCGGTGCAGGTGATGGTGTACGCCCAGGTGGCGGGCCACCTGCGAGGCCCACTCGCTCTCGTCGTGGCCTGAATCGTCGAAACCCACCGTCCACGCTTCGATCGGCAATGCAGATTGCGCCTGCATCATCGCCACCACCAGCGACGAATCGGTGCCGCCGGACAGGAATGCGCCACAGGCCAGCGGCGAGTGCATGCGCGCGGCCACAGCCTGCTGCAGGATCACCTCCAGCTGGTCGGTGGCCTGGTCCAGGCTGGGCGCCGGTTGCAGCGGCTGCTGCAGCGCCGACTGCATCGCATCGCGGGCGCACCAGTAGCGATGGCCACCCTGTGCCGCCTGCGTCGAACCGCCGGCGGCATGATCCTTCAGATCCACCCGCAGCATCGCCCCGGCCACCAGTTTATGGATGCCGCGGTAGATCGTGTGTGGCGCTGGCACGTAGTCATGCCGCAGCAGCAGGCTCAACGCGTCCTGGTCGATGCTGGGAGCGAAGCCGGCGAAGGCCTGCAGCGCCTTCAGTTCCGAAGCGAACAGGAACTGCCCCTGGTACCACCCGTAGTACAGCGGCCGCTCGCCGACCGGATCGCGCGCAAGCCACAGCTCATGCGCATGCCGGTCCCATACGCTGAAGGCGAAGGCGCCTTCGACGCGCGACAGCGCACGCTGTACTCCCCATTCGACAATCGCGTGCAGCAGCAGGCGCGCATCGGTGCAGCTGCGCGGCAGATCGCGCAGCTGTGAACGCAGCGCGGCCGCGTTGTAGATGCGCCCATCCAGGCACAGCACATAGCGCCCACAGCTTGAACTGAGCGGCTGCAACGGCATGTCGGCCGGTGCACGGCAATGGCCCAGGGCCAGCCCGGATTCCGCATCGGTCCAGTAGCCGATCCGCCCGCGGCCGCGCTGCTGCAATGCGCGCAGCATGGGGGCCAGCTGCTGGAGCAACTGCTCATCGTCGGCGGGCGGCAACCATGCGCCGACCACGCCGCTCATCGAACGGCTCCGGGGCGATGGCAGTCGGGGGTGCGCGGGGAGCGGGAGGCGGACGGCATGGTGGCGGCACGCGTGGGGAGAGGCCTGCCATGCTCCGCCCGGGCGCGCCAGCCGTCAGTCGCGTTGCTGTCAGCGACGGTCACCGCAGGCAGGTGTTGCGTAACGTTTTGTAACACGCCGCTGGCTATCCTGCGGCCAAGCCTTTGCCGGGCATGCACCCCGGCCGGCGCGCCAGCAACCCCGGCTGAATGGCGCCCGCCCCCAGGACCCGGGCGGCCCGACAGCTGGGATAGCATCGCCGCGCTCGTGCCACGGCGGTACGGTAATGCCGATGGAGGCCCTGCAAATGCTGGATATCGTACTTGTCGAAGACGACGCCCGGCTGGGCACGATGGTCAGCGACTACCTGCAGCGGCACGGCTACCAGGTTGCCCACGAGCGCTGCGGCGAGCGCGCCATCGCGCGGATCCTGAGCGAAAAGCCGGCGCTGGTCCTGCTCGACATCGGCCTTCCCGGCCAGGATGGTTTCGAAGTGTGTCGGCAGATCCGGCCCCACTACGACGGCATCATCTGCGTACTGAGCGCCCGCACCGACAACATCGACCAGGTGCTGGGCCTGGAACTGGGCGCCGACGACTACATCGGCAAGCCGATCGAGCCGCGCGTACTGCTGGCGCGGCTGCGCGCCCACCTGCGCCGCCATCGCCGGGTCGAGCCCCGCGATGGCGCGCTGCGTTTCGGTGAGCTGAGCATCGACCCGTCCACCCGCAACGTGCATCTGCAGGGCCGCCTGCTGGAATTGACCACCGCAGAATTCGACCTGTTGTTCCTGCTGGCCAGCAATGCCGGCCAGATCCTCGACCGCGACGCGCTGCTGCGTGGACTGCGCGGCATCGCCTTCGACGGCCTGGACCGCTCGATCGATGCGCGCATCTCGCGCCTGCGCCGCAAGCTGGGCGACAATCCGGAACAGCCCGAACGGATCAAGACCGTACGCGGCCGCGGCTACCTGTTCAGTCGTTCGGCATGGGGATGAAGCACACCTCGTCGGCCATGCGCGGCCATGCCTTCCACTTCCTGCGCTACGGCATCGGCTTCCTGATCGCCCACCTGCTGCTGATCGTGCTGGGCCTGTGGGCCTGGGACGCGCTGCTGGAAGACCGTACCGAGGCCAGCCTGCAGGCGGAAATGCGCGGTACCCACGCGCTGCTGCAGCACCGCTTTGCCGAAACGCCGCCCGCGCAGTGGAAGGCGCTGACACGGCAGCTGGATGTCGACTTCGCCTATCCGCTGCGGCTGATGCCGCTGGCCGAGGCTGCCGCCCAGCTGAGCAGCAGCCAGCAGCAGGCGTTGTACAAGGGCCGGGTACAGATCGAATTGGAGCACATGCTCAGCCTGCAGCGTATCGGCAGCAGCAACAGTGCCGTGGTGATCGGGCCGTTGGACCAGGCCCTGCCCGAGGAAAGCTGGCAGGACAGCGAAGCGTCCGGCGTGGCCATCATCCTGCTGATCCTGATGGTGGCGGTGGCGCTGCCGATGTACGTGATGGTGTACCGGCTGTGGCGCGATGTCTCGCGGCTGGCGCAGACCGCGCGACGGATGCGCGATGGCCAGCTGGAGAGTCGTGCACCGCGTGCCGGCACCGCGCTGGTGCGGCCGTTGGCCAAGGCCTTCAACCACATGGCCGAACAGCTGCAGTTGCTGCTGGAAAGCCAGCGCGTGCTGGCCCAGGCGGTGGCCCATGAAGTACGCACGCCGCTGGCGCGGATGCGCTTCGGCCTGGCGGATCTGGAAGAAACCGGGCTGGATGAAGGCCAGCGCGACGCCCTTTCGGGCCTGCGCATCGACGTCGACCGCCTGCAGCACCTGACCGATGCCGGTGTGGAGTACGCCGCTCTCGGCCGCTGCCACCAGCTCACCCGCCAGCGGCTGCAGCTGTCGGCGCTTGTCCGCGGCGTGGTCGACCAGTACGCGCCGCTGTCGATACCGGTACAGCAGGAGCTATCGCCGGCCGGGCTGGTCAACGTCAACCGGCACATGCTGGAACTTGCGCTGCGCAACCTGCTGGGCAACGCACTGCGCTATGCACGCCGCCAGATCCGCATCACCAGCACGCTCAATGAGGGCTGGCTGTGCCTGCAGGTGGAGGATGACGGCCCCGGCATCGCCGCCGAACTGCGCAGCCAGGTCCTGCAGCCCTACGTGCGGCTGGACCCGGCCAGCCCCGGCTTCGGGCTGGGGCTGGCACTGGTGCAGGTGGTGGCGGACAAGCACGGCGGCCATGTCGAAGTGGTCGACTCGGTGCTCGGCGGTGCCTGCATCCGTTTGCTGCTGCCGATGGAAAGCGGCGTCGCGCCCGCTGCCGAAGCGACCTAGTTCGCGTCGGCATCCGCGCGTGGCAAGGCGAACACGAACAGCGCGCCGTGTTCACTGTCACGCAGTTCAATGCGGCGGCCATGCAGCTGCACGATTCGCTGCACGATCAGCAGGCCGAGCCCGCCGTTTTCGCCGCGCCGCGCCCCCAGTGCGGCAGGTGCCTGGAACAGCTGCGCACGCAGTGCCGGGGCAACGCCGGGGCCATCGTCCTGCACCGTCACCTGCACGCTGTCGCTCAGCGCGGCCAGCCGCACTACCACGTTGCCGCCCTCGGGCGCGTGGCGCAGCGCATTGTCGAGCAGGTTGGTCAGCACCCGCTCCACCAGCCCCAGGTCCGCACGCACCAGCGGCAGCCCGGGCGGGAAATCGGCATGCAGGCGCTGCCCGCGGGCCTGCGCGGCCAGTTCGAATTTCTGCAGCACGTCCTGCAGCAGTTCGGTCAGCGCGAACACTTCCCACTCCAGCCGCACCTCGCCGTGCTCCAGCCGTGCCAGTTCGAACAGCGCGCGGGCCAGGCGCCCGACCTTGGCACTCTGTGCCAGCGCAATGCCGAGATAGCGGCGGCGTTCTTCAGGCGACAACGTGGCTTCCTTCAACGCCAGCGTTTCCAGATAGCCATGCAGCGATGACAACGGCGTGCGCAGGTCATGGGAAATGTTGGCCACCAGCTCGCGGCGCTGCAGGTCCTGCTGCCGCAGCTGCTGCCATTGCTCACCCAGCCGTTGCGCCATCTGCGCATGGGCATGTTCGAGGATCTTCAGTTCATCGCGTTCACCGGCGCGCAGCGGCGTGGGCGCTGGCAGCGGCGTGGGTGCATCGATATCGAACGCCTGGATGCGACGGGTCAACTGGCGCAACGGGCGGGTCACCCAGTAGAACGCCACCAGCCCGGCCAGCAGCCCCAGGCCACCGATCAGCAGTACCGACCACAACGTCGTGCGCCACTGCCCGCTGGCGGCGAGGTCATCGGCCAGCATCTGCCGGTGCTCGCCCACCAGCACTACGTAGACATAGCCCGCCTGCCGGCCCTGCACCACCAGCGGCGCAACGCTGAACACCTTGCGGCCATCGGCACTGCGCGGGTCGTCGCCGAGGATCGGCAGCGGCGCGCCAGACAGCAGGCGCTGCAGCGGCGTCACGTCCACCTGGCTGCGCAGCAGATGGCCGCTGGGTGCATCGTGGCCGAGGATGCGGCCCTGGTCGTCCAGCAGGTACACCTCGACACTGGGATTGACCGCCATCAGCTGGCCGAACAGCGCGCGCACCGCCGCATCCCGCATGCCGCTGGTGTCCATCAGTTCGCTGCGTTGGGCGATGTGCTCGGCAAGGCCCAGCGACAGGCGCTGCACCACTTCCTGCTCGTGCCGGGTGTTGGTGCGCATCTGCCAGGCCAGCAGCGCCATGCAGCACGTCAGCATCAGCGCCGACATCACCAGCGCCAGTTTCTGCCACAGGTTCGGCTTGATCATGCCGACGCCCCTGCCGGGTCGACCAGCTTGTAGCCACGCCCCCACACCGTGAGCAGCCGGCGGGGGTTGGCCGGGTCCGGTTCGATCTTGCTGCGCAGGCGGTTGATGTGGGTGTTGACGGTGTGCTCGTAGCCATCGTGCTGGTAACCCCACACCTGGTTCAGCAGTTCCATGCGCGCGAACACCTGGTCCGGGTGGCGGGCAAAGAACAGCAGCAGTTCGAACTCACGCGGGGTCAGCTCCAGCGCGGCGCCGTCGACCGATGCCGTGCGCGCGACCGGGTCCAGCCGCAGGCCGCCCAGTTCGATCGCGCCGGCATCGATACGCGCGTTCTGTGCCATCGCCTCGGCGCGACGCAGCAGCGCACGCACCCGGGCCACCAGTTCCGGCATCGAGAAGGGCTTGGCCAGATAGTCGTCCGCGCCCAGTTCCAGACCGACGATGCGCTGGGTTTCACTGCCGCGGGCGCTGATGATGATGATCGGCACGTAACGCGCCATCGCGCGTGCGCGCTGGCAGACCTGCAGCCCATCCACGCCCGGCAGCATCACATCCAGCACCAGTGCATCCCACGGTCCTTCCTGTTCGATCAGGCGCAGGCCGGCATCGCCGCTGGCGGCGTGCGCGACTTCATAGCCCTCGTCAGCCAGATGCATGCGCAGCAGGTCGGCGATATGGGCATCGTCTTCAACGATCAGGACACGTTTGCTGGACATCGGCAGGGCTTCGCCAGTGGGGGCTGCCCGCATTGTGGCGCGGGAGCGGCCGCGATACCTCACGGAAAATTGAATCCTGCGTGAGGATTCGTTGATCGCCGCGGGCGCAGCATGGCCACGTCATCCCTTCCAGGAGTCCGCCATGTCCCTTACCCGCCGCCACCTGCTGGGCCTGGGGGGGCTTGCCGGCGCTGCCGGCCTGCTCGGCCTGGGCGCGTGCAGCCGGGCCGAACAGGCCTCGGCCGCGGCGCGCCCATCGCGACAGTTCGAGGTCAGCCGCAGCGATGCCGAATGGCGGCGCCTGCTGACCCCGGCCCAGTACGCGGTGCTGCGCCAGCAGGCCACCGAACGACCGTGGAGCAGCCCGCTGGACAAGGAGCACCGGCAAGGCACCTTCAGCTGTGCCGGCTGCGCACTGCCGCTGTTCTCCTCGTCCACCAAGTTCGACAGCGGCACCGGCTGGCCCAGCTTCTGGGCACCGCTGCACAACGCGGTCGGCGAGGACCGCGATACCACCTTCGGCATGTTGCGGGTGGAAGCGCATTGCCGCCGCTGCGGCGGCCACCTCGGCCACGTCTTCAACGACGGCCCGCGTCCCACCGGGCTGCGCTACTGCATGAACGGCGTGGCAATGGCCTTCGCGCCGGGAGCTGCACAACAGGACGCCGCCGGTGGCTGGCGCGTGCCGCTCGGCGCTTCCCCCACCTCTGGAGCATGATGATGCTGCTGTTGCTGCTGGCCTATCTTGGTGGTGTGCTGACCCTGCTCAGCCCGTGCATCCTGCCGGTGCTGCCGTTCGTGTTCGCACGCGCGGACCGCCCCTTCCTGCGCAGTACCCTGCCCCTGCTGGTGGGCATGGCGTTGACCTTCACCGTGGTTGCCAGCCTGGCCGCCGTCGGCAGCCAATGGGTGGCCCAGGCCAACCAGATCGGGCGCTGGGTGGCGTTGGTACTGATGGCCGTGTTCGCCGTCGCGCTGCTCTGGCCGACCCTTGCCGATCACCTGCTCGCCCCGTTCCAGCGGCTCGGCGCACGCCTGAGCGCGCGTGCCGATGCCGCCGATGCGGCGGGACGTGGCGGCGCCTGGACCTCGCTGCTGATCGGTGTTGCCACCGGGCTGCTGTGGGCGCCCTGTGCCGGCCCGATCCTCGGCCTGGTGCTGACCGGGGCGGCCCTGAACGGTGCCAGCGTCGGCACCAGTTCGTTGCTGCTGGCCTATGCACTGGGCGCGGTGACTGCGCTGGCGCTGGCGGTCTGGGTTGGCGGGCGCGTGTTCCGTGCGCTGCAGGCACGCCTGGGGCTGGGCAACGTGGTACGCCGGGTGCTGGGTGTTGCCGCGCTGCTGGCGGTGGTTGCGATCGGCCTGGGGTGGGACACCGGCCTGCTGACCCGCCTGTCGGCCGTCAGTACCGCACGCATCGAACAAGGGCTGCTGGATGCGGTGCCCGGCGCGCAGCCGGCCGCACCCCCGATGATGATGATGGCCGGCGCCGATGCACGCGGCGATGCGCCACTGCCGGTGGAAGGCACCCTGCCCGCACTGGACGGTGCCACCGGCTGGCTCAACAGCCCACCGCTGACGGCCGCCAGCCTGCGCGGCAAGGTGGTGCTGGTCGATTTCTGGACCTACTCCTGCATCAACTGCCTGCGCGCGATGCCGTTCGTGCACGAGTGGGCGCAGCGCTATCGCGACCATGGACTGGTGGTGATCGGCGTGCACACCCCGGAATTCGCCTTCGAGCGCGACCCGCGCAACGTGATGAAGGCGGTGCAGCAGCTGAAGGTCACCTACCCGGTGGCGCTGGACAACCAGTATGCGATCTGGCGCGCGTTCAACAACCGCTACTGGCCCGCGCACTATTTCGTCGACGCGCAGGGCAACATCCGCGGCCACCAGTTCGGCGAAGGCAACTACGCCCATTCCGAACAGGTGATCCGTCGCCTGCTGACCGAAGCCGGGCAGACCGATCTGCCACCGCCGGCCGACCCCGCTGCGGCCGACCTGCAGGGTGTGGCCACGCAGGCGGACATGAGCAACCTGCGTTCGCCGGAAACCTACCTGGGGCATGCCCGCGCCGAGCAGTTTGCCTCGCCGGGCGGGCAGCGTGCCGACGCCGCGTTCGATTACACCTTGCCTGCCACCCTGGCATTGAACCAGTGGGGCCTGGCCGGGCACTGGAACGTCAACGACGAGGCTGCCCGGTTGCAGCAGGCCGGTGGCCGCATCGGCTTCCAGTTCCATGCGCGCGACCTGCACCTGGTCGTGGCGCCCGGCGCGGACGGCAAGCCGGTGCGCTTCCGCGTGTGGCTGGATGGCAAGCCGCTGCCCGCCGCCGATGCCGGTGCGGATGTCGGCGCAGATGGTACCGGCACCATCAACGAACACCGCCTGTACCAGTTGATCCGCCAGCACGGCACGGTTGGCCCGCATCGCTTCGAAATCGAGTTCCTCGATGCGGGCGTGCAGGCCTATGCCTTCACTTTTGGTTGAAGCAGGAGGACACGATGAAGCTTTCCTTCGAACAGGGTATTGCCGCCGGTGTGGCTGGCCTGGTAGCCAGCGCCCTGGTGGCTGGCGTAGTGCTGGTTGGCCCTGGGGCGATGGCCGCGCCGGTTGAAGCCAGTGCACAGGTGCGGGCCCTGCCTGCACCCACCGGTGATGCGGCGTTCGGCGATCAGGCCACCCATGCCAGCGTGGTGTTTGCCGGTGGCTGCTTCTGGGGCGTGCAGGGTGTGTTCCAGCACGTCAAAGGCGTTAGCAACGCCGTGTCCGGCTACATTGGTGGCAGCGCTGCCGATGCGCGCTACGAGCGGGTGGCCGGTGGGCGCACCGGTCACGCCGAAGCGGTGAAGGTGGACTACGACCCCCGCCAGGTCAGCTATGGCCAGCTGATGCAGGTGTTCTTTTCGGTGGTACATGATCCAACCCAGCTCAACCGCCAGGGCCCGGACCATGGCAGCCAGTACCGTTCGGCGATCTTCAGCGACGATGCGCGGCAGCAGGCTGCCAGCCGTGCCTACATCAGCCAGCTGGGCCAGGCCGCCAGCTATCGCGCACCGATCGTCACCCAGGTAAGCAGCGGCCAGCGCTTCCATCCGGCCGAGAGCTACCACCAGAACTACATGAGCAACTACCCGCAGGCGGCGTACATCCGCTACTACGACGCTCCCAAGCTGGCCGCGCTGGGCAAGCAGTTCCCTGCGCTGTACCGGCGCGATCCGGTGCTGGTGCCGATGCGCTGAACCGGCGCGACCTTCACCATGAAAAAGACGCACGGCCACCGGGCCGTGCGCTTGGGAAATATCGATGCGGCCCCGATCAGGTCCGCCCGACAGCCACATGCTAGGCTCGGCGACATCATGGGTACAGAGCCAGATGTCGGCCAGTTCGATGGATACAGAAGACAACACTTCGATGATTCCTCCCCGCTACCAGCGGCTGTCCGATGAGCTGGCCGAAGCCATCCACGGTGGCCGCCTGCCGGTCGGCAGCCGATTGCCTTCGCTGCGGCAGATGGCGTCGCAGCGGCAGCTCAGCCTGAACACCGTGATTGCGGCTTATCGCCAGCTGGAAGACGCCGGGCTGGTGATTCCGCGGCCCAAGGCGGGTTTCGAAGTGGCGCCACGGCTTTCGGCGCCGCAGCGTTCACTGCGTGATGCTCCGTCGGCCCCCACTGCACCGCTGCAACAGGTATTGATGGCGCGTGTACTGGAAGCACAGCGACGGCCCGGGGTGATCGACCTTGCCTTTGCCGGCCCACGCGGACGGCAGTTCTATCCGGGTGCGCAGCTGGCACGACACACCGCGCAGGTGCTGCGGCATGGCCTGCAGACCGTGGAAACCTACGCACGCCCGAACGGTTCACCACGCCTGCTGGCGCAGATCGTGCGGCGCGGCCCGCGCCTGGGCCTGCATACCCACGCCGAACGCCTGCTGCTGACCCACGGCGCGATGGAAGCATTGCAGCTGGCCTTGCGTGCCGTTACCCAGCCGGGTGATGCCGTCGGCATCGAGGCGCCCTCGTACTTCAACCTGTACCCCTTGCTGACCACGCTAGGCCTGCAGCCGATCGAACTGCCCACCCACCCGCAGCACGGACTGGATGTGGACGCGCTGGAATCGTTGCTCGAGCACACACCGCTGGCAGCGCTGGTGGTGATGCCCACCGTGCACAACCCACTGGGCTGCACCATGCCGATCGCCGCCAAGCAGCGCCTTGCCGAACTGGTCAATGCACGCGGGCTGCCGCTGATCGAAGATGCGGTCTATGCCGAGCTGCAGTTCAGCGAACCGCCAGCGCCGCTGCTCAAAGCCTTCGACAGCGACGGCTGGGTGATGGTGGTGGGTGGCTTCTCGAAAACGCTGGCGCCCGATTACCGGATCGGCTGGCTCGACGGCGGGCGTTTCGCAGAGCGCATCGCGCTGCTGAAATTCCAGTCCACCGGCGGCGAGCCGCAGCTGCTGGGCGACGCCGTGGCGGCCTATCTGGAAGCGGGCAGTTACGAGCACCACCTGCATCGCATGCGACGGCTGTACCGCGAACAGGTCGGACGCCTGCGGCAACTGGTCGCCGAGCATTTCCCGGCCGGAACCTGCGCGACCGAGCCGCAGGGGGGCTTCCTGCTGTGGCTGGAACTGCCGGGCGTGGAGACCGGCGAACTGTTCGAACGGGCCCTGCAGGAGGACATCGTGTTCATGCCGGGACAGGTGTATTCACGCGGCGCGCGTTATCGCCATTGCCTGCGGCTGTCGTGCTGCCAGACGCTCGATGCGCGCTTCATCAGCGCGGTGGAGCGCCTGGGCGCGATCGCGCGGGAGCTGGCGGTGGGTTGATGGCCCGGCGCAACCATCACGCGCTGTGCAGATGCGCGCTCAGCACGTCGCCATCGGCGCCCGGCAGATGCGGCAGCCGTCCCCAGCACGGCATCGGCAGGCGCTGCTGCAGCGTCGCGAAGTTCTCGTCCTGGCGCTGCATCGATGGGTCGATGTGGTTGCCGATCCAGCCCAGGCAGTCCACGCCGCTGGCCTGCAGGGCGTGCGCCGTCAGCCGCGCGTGGTTGACACAGCCCAGCCGCATGCCCACCACCAGCACCACCGGCAGCTGCAGTGCGCGCACCAGGTCCAGCTGGTCCAGTTGCGCCGACAGCGGCGCCAGCCAGCCGCCCACGCCCTCGACCACCACCACATCGGCCTGTGCGCGCAGGCGCTCGAAAGCGACCACGATCGGTGCCAGCTCAATGCGCACGCCATCCTCGGCCGCGGCCAGTTCTGGTGCCAGCGGTTGCCGCAACGCGTAAGGGTTCAGATCCGCATAGTCGGGCGTCGGCTGGCTGGCCGCCTGCAGGGCCAAGGCATCATCGTTGCGCAGGCCGTGCCCCTGGTCCTGGCTGCCACTGGCCACCGGCTTCATGCCCACCGCGCGCAGGCCGCGACGCCGCAATGCGTGCAGCAACGCAGTACTGGACGCGGTCTTGCCGATCTCGGTATCGGTGCCGGTCACGAACAGGGCCGGGGGCACGGTGGCAGGCAGGGGCATCACAGGTTCCAGCGGGTCAACGGAGCCTGCATTATCGCTGGCCCGGCACGCTTGCTAGACTGCGGCCATGTTCGCCAATGCCTCGCTTACCGGCAGCAAGCCGGAACAATACGCCCAGCTGCTGGAACAGGCCCGTGGCCTGGTCTACGGCGAGTCGGACCGCATCGCCAATGCGGCCAACCTCGCTGCACTGGTCTACCACGCCCTGCCCGGCCTGAACTGGGTGGGCTTCTACCTGTACGACGGCAAGGAACTGGTGGTCGGTCCGTTCCAGGGCCTGCCGGCCTGCGTCCGCATTCCGCTGGACAAGGGCGTGTGCGGTGCGGCCGCCAGCCAGCGTGTCACCCAGCGCATCGAGGATGTGGAGGCTTTCCCCGGCCACATCGCCTGCGATGCCGCCTCACGCTCGGAACTGGTGGTGCCGCTGCTGCGCGGCGATGAACTGATCGGTGTGTTCGACATCGACAGCCCCGAGGTCGGCCGGTTCGATGCCGAAGACCAGGCTGGCCTGGAAGCCATCGCCCGGGTGTTCGTCGAGGCTCTGGGATGAGCGCGGTCAAGCTGCGCAACATCGGCCCGAAAAGTGCGGCGTGGCTGCGCCAGGTCGGCCTGCGCAGCCGCGAAGACCTGGTTGCCATCGGTGCGGTTGGCGCCTTCGTCAAGGTCAAGCGCGCCGGCTTCAAGCCCAGTCTCAACCTGCTCTACTCGCTGGAAGGCGCGCTGCTGGACTGCCATTGGCAGGAGCTGGGCGAAGCACAACGCGATGCGCTGGTGCAGGACTACGAGGCGCGCATTGCCGCGCATCCGCTGAAGGCCGCCGGCCCGGCATCAGGCCCAGTGCACGAGCAGCGCTTCGACCAGGACGATGACGGCGAAGAAAGCGTGCCCGACAGCACCGACGAGGATTGAACGGTAGCGCGGGGGGCGGCCCGGGCCGGCCGGAGAGCGGCCGCGGGGGGCGCGCGGCGGGGAGGGCCCCGCCGCCGCCCAGGGTG